>NZ_JBJJXH010000030.1:0-535 GCF_045504005.1 Campylobacter canis
AAACTTTTTAGTTTCTTTATCTAGCTAATATATACAAACAGAGGCAAATTTATCGTTTGTCTCTGTTTAAATTTCTTGTATTCATACTTCTCAAATCAAAAATCGTAAAAGAATAATTGTCAAGATAACACAAAGAAATTTTAGAGGATTTAAAGGTATAAATTAGATTAAAAATCTTAGTGTTTTTAAATACTAATAAATTTCCGCTTTTTATTTATTCCTAAATTTGCATAAACGAATAGAAATTTGCTCGTATAAAGAGTAAATTTAAGGCAATATACGAGCGTTTAAAATCTAATTTTTCTTAAAAAATCTTAAAATTTTAGCCTGAAGTTTCATTAGTCAAAAGCACAATCTTATATCCACCTCATAACCTTACTCCCGCCTTCCCTCCATAACAACCCTCACTTCCAGTCAAACAATTGCTATCTTAACTAATTCCGGAAAGATATCTTAATCCCCCCCTCCAAACACCCCTCACTACCCCCTCTTCTACTTTCTTTATTTTACCCTATTTACTCTCTTTTGTTTTTTT
>NZ_JBJJXH010000031.1:0-494 GCF_045504005.1 Campylobacter canis
TAGTTCAGTTGGTTAGAATATCGGCCTGTCACGCCGGAGGTCGCGGGTTCGAGCCCCGTCCGCCGCGCCATTTTAAAATTCTAGTGTGTGCCTCGTTAGCTCAGCTGGTAGAGCATATCACTCTTAATGATGGGGTCGTAGGTTCGAGCCCTACACGGGGCACCATTTTATCTTTTTATATCTGTTGGCCCATTCGTCTAGCGGTTAGGACACCAGCCTCTCACGTTGGTAACACGAGTTCGAGTCTCGTATGGGTCACCATCTTAAATTCTTTATCTAAAATTCAAAAATGCTACATAAATCAAAACATATAATTATTTGAATTTCTTAAAATTTCTACAATGAAATTTACAAATTCTCCCGTGTGCAAAATTTTTAACTTTTTAATAGGCTGTTATCAAGCACAACATACTTTTGTGTAAATTGCTCTAAGGTTGAGCCTGATTCTATGAAATTTTGCCGCCGCTTACTTGAAGAAGCCAAGGTAGCTTGCG
>NZ_JBJJXH010000032.1:0-278 GCF_045504005.1 Campylobacter canis
TTGTTAGCTCAGTCGGTAGAGCATTTCACTTTTAATGAAGGGGTCGCTGGTTCGAGTCCAGCACAGGACACCATTTTTTATTGGGGTTGTGACCCTTTCGTCTAGTGGCCCAGGACTCTACTCTCTCAGTGTAGCAACAGAGGTTCAAATCCTCTAAGGGTCGCCATTAAAAAGCTAAAATTTGAGCTTTTTGTTATTTAATTTCGGTCGCTTAGCTCAGTTGGTAGAGCGCCACCCTTACAAGGTGGATGTCATAAGTTCGAGTCTTATAGCGACCA
>NZ_JBJJXH010000033.1:0-253 GCF_045504005.1 Campylobacter canis
CTCTTTACTTTCCATCCTCCATTTCATCCTCCTCATACAATCACTCTCTAAATCAAAAAATCCAAATAGATACTCTTGTATATTAATTTATAGTTCTATTTTTAATAGAATTAATTGCATACTTTCTAAGCACCGAGACGCTATAAAAACAATTTATGTTCTTTGCGCAAGCATCCCCCCCCCTCCAAACACCCCTCACTACCCCCTCTTCTACTTTCTTTATTTTACCCTATTTACTCTCTTTTGTTTTTTT
>NZ_JBJJXH010000034.1:0-249 GCF_045504005.1 Campylobacter canis
CAACCTAATGCAAGCGGGAATTTCAAAGGTTTATGCCTTTAAGCTTGATAAAGATAGCGAAAATAAAAAGCTCTTAGTCGTAGTTACCGATGACGGTAGTAAGCCTATAGATCCTAAACCTATAGATCCTAAACCGGACAACACAATGTTGCCTTATCCTAAAAACGTAGTTGAAACAACCATAGGAGAGCTAGGAATGCTATCATCTAGCTTAGATCTAGCCTCATCAATGAGTCTTAGCACAGATAG
>NZ_JBJJXH010000035.1:0-245 GCF_045504005.1 Campylobacter canis
CTGATACACAATGGGGGGAAGTATTTAATTTCTATGGAGAAATGGGCAAACTGACAAAAATTAAAGTTCCCTTGTTGGGGCGTCACCAAGTAGAAAACGCGGCGGTAGCTATTCAATTATTTGACAAGTATTGCCAACTACAACATTTGCCGTTTAAAGAACGAGACATTACTCAAGGGTTAGCTAAAGCGCAATGGCCAGCTCGAATGGAACGTCTTAGTGATGAACCGTTGATTGTTTTAGAT
>NZ_JBJJXH010000003.1:0-264148 GCF_045504005.1 Campylobacter canis
TGGTCGCTATAAGACTCGAACTTATGACATCCACCTTGTAAGGGTGGCGCTCTACCAACTGAGCTAAGCGACCGAAAATGGTGTCCTGTGCTGGACTCGAACCAGCGACCCCTTCATTAAAAGTGAAATGCTCTACCGACTGAGCTAACAAGACACGATTTCAAAAATTGAAGTTGTGATTATACGCAAAAAGAACTTATTTGTCAAGCTTTTAAGCGGTCTTTGGCTAGATAAATTTAGCTAAACACGTCTGTTTTGTAAGCACCAGCTTAAATTTTAAGCCATTGCGTGCTTGAGATTTTCTATGAAATTAAAATTTTTAGATACATTAATAAAACTTGCTGTATGAAAATTTAGTTAGTTTTTTAAGCTTAAGTAGAAAGATTTTTGATAGAAAAAAAGAGGAGGGTAAAATCTTGAAATTTTTATTGATTTTACCCTTGTGTCGCTTTTAAAATTTAAGCCAATCAAATTAAGGCTGGCGACCTGTTATGAAAGCGAGCCTAATCAACTAGCACGAGTAGCAGGTTTTAAACTCATAAGCCGTAGGACGAGCCTCGTAAGGCCAAACTTGAGTTTCAAATTTATAGTGCTGAAATGCGTCTATAAAGAGCTCACTCATTATCGGGCTTAGGTATTCGTTGTCACGAATAAGCGCTTCAAGGCTTCCGCGCAAGGTGTGTGGTAGCTGCTCTATCCCTCTTTCGCGAATTTCATCAAGGTGCAGTTTGAATAAATTCTCATCCATCGGACCGACCGGTTCGATTTGCTTTTTAACTCCGTCAAGTCCCGCCATAAGCATCGCAGAAAACGCCAAATACGGACAAGCTGTGCTATCAGGGAAGCGAATTTCCGCTCTTACTGATTTTTCGCCTGAGCCGTAAGGAATTCTGATTGAAGCCGAGCGGTTTTGGCTTGAGTAGGTTAATATAGAAGGCGCTTCAAATCCGGGAATTAAGCGCTTATAGCTATTTGTGCTCGGGTTTGTAAATGCCGCCACGCTTCTAGCGTGATGCAAAATTCCCCCGATATACCAGCGTGCAAAATCGCTTAAATTTGCGTAGTTTCCTTTGCCGTAGAATAAGTTTTTGCCATCCTTCCAGACTGATTGGTGCACGTGCATGCCGCTTCCGTTGTCTCCGTAAAGCGGTTTTGGCATAAACGTAGCCGTCTTTCCGTTTAGGTGAGCGACCATTTTAACCACGTATTTGTAAATTTGCACGTTATCAGCAGCCTCAACCAAAGTGCCAAATTTGACGCCTATCTCGCCTTGTCCTTGAGCTACTTCGTGATGCACGACAAAGGTTTCAAGACCAACTTGCTCAAGCACCTGAACCATCTCCGCGCGCAGATCGACCATGCTATCTGTCGGCTGAGTGGCTAGATATCCGCCCTTTGTGCGCGGTCTATGACCCGTATTGTAGCTATCTGCAAAGTCTCTTGCGTCGTTCCATTCGCCCTCTTCGGTATCAACCTCATACATCGCGCAGTTTGCCCTGTCGATGATTTTGACGTTATCAAATACGAAAAATTCGTTCTCCGGACCAAAATACGCGACGTCTCCCATGCCGCTTTCTTTTACGTAAGCCATGGCTTTTTTGGCTATTGAGCGCGGGCATTTCTCATACATTTGATTTTTATATATATCAAATACATCGCAAAACACAACCGCTGTCATATCGGCTGTAAACGGATCTAAAAACGCGCTTTGGGCTTCAGGCTTAAGTAACATATCAGACTTATCTATAGGCTGCCAACCTCCCGTAGAGCTTGCGTCAAAAGGTATCCCATACTCAAAAGCGTCTTTTTCTATAACTTTAGCGTTGTATGTAAGAGAGTGCCATCCGCCGTTCATATCGGTGTATCTAAAATCTATAAATTTAACCTCGTTTTCTTTGCAAAATTCAAAAAAGTGATCGACACTCCTCACAAATTTTCCCATTGTCTTATATCTCCTTGGATTTAAATCTCGTAATTTTACCACATTTTTTAATGTTTAAGTTTGTTTTTATATTTATATTTTACCCGTTTTAAAATTCAACCGTAAATTTATCTCGGTTTTTAAAGCAAGCACATTTGCTAAAGCCGAATCTTTTAGCTATATCTTCGCATTTTTGCCCGTTTAGTCCGACTTGATCTTTTGCGTGCGCATCAGAGCCAAAAGTTATGGCGATGTCTAAATTTACAAGCTCTTCAAGAAGCAGATTTGACGGATACTGTTCGGCTATCGGTTTTCTAAACCCTGCGGCATTAATTTCAACTACCAAATTCGCCTTTTTAATCGCGTTTAGAGCGTCTTTGGCTATCATTCTTACATCTTTTTTTGGCAAAAATTTAAACACTTTTATAAGATCAAGATGTCCTACGATGTCAAATTTACCGCTTCTTGCAAGCGCACTTATGCAGTAAAAATAATCCTCCCAAATTTTATTTATGTCTTTATTTTTGTATTCGCCTATGAATTCGGGATTGTCAAAGCCCCAGCCGTTTATAAAGTGCACCGAGCCGATTAGATAATCAACCTTTCTATTTAGCACTCGCTCGTCCATAAAGCCCTCTAAAAAATCAACCTCATATCCGAGCAAAATTTCGATTTTGTCTTTGAATTCATCTTGCAAATTAAGAATTTCTCTCTCGTAAATTTCCATCTCGTTAAAGCTCATTCTATAAGCTTCGTCAAAGTTCATCGGAGCGTGATCTGAAAATCCAAAATAAGAGCAATTCGATTTAATTGCCTCTAAAGCATACTCTCGCGGCTCATCTACTGCGTGTTTGCAAAGCGGAGTGTGGTTATGTAGATCAACCTTCATTAAATTTCCTTTTACTTTATAAATAGCAATCAAAATGCTATCAAAAGTTTATTAAATTTAAAGGCAATTTTTTTGTTTAAACTAATATTTCGTTAAATTTTAATATAATCTTGCGAAATTTGGATTAGGAGTTGTTATGACGCAAGAAGAGTTAGACGCCCTTATGGCAGGCGGACTTGACGGACTTGATGAAGAAGAGGCGGATAGCGAAAAAAATCCACCTCAAGAAGAGGATAAAAAGATTGAAAATATAAACGAAACAAGTGAGCTTAAAGACGCTGACATTTATGCCGACTACCGAGTATCGGCTAGCGTAGCTTGGCCTCCGCCTCCGCCGACTGACGATCACAAGATGGTTCATCAGCTTGACGATGTCACAAAAGATAGCGAAGAGAAAGCTACTCAGATGTTTGATAAGCTTGATGCGATCAATAACTTTTTTATGGATGCCGAAAGCGGTTGTAACGCTATCATCAAAGGGCTTGAAAGCAACATAGAAATTTTTACGAAGCTAAATGATAAATTCCCTAACGTAGCCGCATTTAAAGATGCTCTTGATAAAAACAACGAGCTTAAAAATAGCGCCGAGGACGTACTTGGAAATATCCAAATGGGTGAAGATGAAGTGATGATGACTATGGACATGATGCAGTATCAAGATATTCACCGCCAAAAGATAGAGCGCGTTATAAACGTTATGCGTGCACTTAGCAAGTATATGAGCAGCCTGTTTGAGGGCAAGATCGATGATGAAAAGCGCGTAGGATCTGCGGTACATATCGCGGGCGATACTACTACTGAAAATTTGGTAAGTAATGATGATATCGAAGCCTTGATCGAAAGTTTGGGTAAGAAGTGAAAAGACCCGAGTTATTAAGTCCTGCAGGAAATTTAACCAAACTAAAAATCGCGCTTGAATACGGAGCGGATGCCGTATATGCAAGTGTAGCTAGCTTTTCGCTTAGAACCCGCTCGGCTAGAGAATTTAACTTGCAAACCTTTGAAGAGGCGATAGACTACACCCACTCAAAGGGCAAGAAATTTTACGCTACGGTTAATGCCTTTCCTTTTAACTCGCAAATCGAGCCTTTAAAGCGCCATTTAAAGACGATTTCAGCGATGAAACCGGATGCTTTTATCATCGCAACCCCCGGCGTTATGAGCCTAGCTAAAGAGATAGCGCCTGACATAGAGGTTCATCTCTCTACGCAGGCAAACGTGCTAAATTTCTTGGACGCTAAAATTTATCATGACATGGGCGCAAAGCGTATAGTCGTGGCGCGCGAGATGAATTTAAAAGACGTGATCAAGATAAAAGAGGCGATCCCTACGCTTGATATCGAAATTTTCGTGCACGGCTCGATGTGCTTTGCGTATTCGGGGCGCTGTTTGGTAAGCTCCGTGCAAAGCGGTCGTATGGCAAATCGCGGAAGCTGCGCGAATGACTGTCGCTTTAAATACGAGCTTTACGCCAAAAACGATGAAAGAGGAGTGCTATTTCGCCTTGAAGAGGATGAAAACGGCACTCATATCATGAATTCAAAGGATTTAAAGCTCGCTGCTCACGTAGAAGATATCATAAAATCAGGCGTGGTTGATAGCTTTAAGATAGAAGGGCGCACCAAAAGCGAATACTACGCAGCTTGCACTGCAAGAGCTTATACAATGGCGATAGATGACGCTATGGCGGGTAAATTTGACGCGCAAATTTATGAGGCGGAGCTAAATACGCTTAAAAATCGCGGCTTTACCGACGGATATTTAGTGCATAGGCCCTTTGAAAGACCAAGTACACAAAATCACTTTAGTAGCCTAGAAGAGGGCACTCATCAAGTAAACGCCATAAGTGAGGATGGAGAGTTCTTTAAGTGCAAATTTAAGATAGTTTTAAACAGACCTTACGAGCTTGTAATGCCAATCGGCAAAGACGCAAGCGAAACTGAAAATGAAATTTGTAAAATTTATGCTAAAGATGGCAAGAAATTTATAGAGTTTAAGAAGCTCATCACGAAAAAAGGCAAAGAGATGAGCGAAATTCACAGCGGAAATGAAAATGAGGTTAATTTAGGCGTGAAGTTGCCTGAATTTAGCTTTTTAAGAGAGGAGATAAGATGAAATTTGTTTCGATCATAATGGGAAGCAAGAGCGATTACGAGATAGTAAATGAAGCGGCGAAAGTTTTAGAAAAATTTGAAGTAAGCTACGAGCTTATCATCTCTTCGGCGCATAGAAGCCCAAAAAGAACCAGTGAATATGTATCAAGTGCGGAAAGCAGGGGGGCTCAGGTATTTATCGCAGCGGCAGGTATGGCGGCTCACTTAGCAGGAGCGATCGCTGCAAATACAACTCGCCCTGTTATCGGCATACCGATGGGCGGAAGCTCATTAAGCGGCGTTGATGCGCTTTATTCTACGGTGCAAATGCCTGCAGGCATGCCGGTTGGAACAGTTGCCATCGGCAAGGCCGGAGCGGTGAATGCGGCCTATCTTGCGCTTCAAATTTTAGCGCTTAACGATAGCTCGCTTGATGAGAGATTAAGAGCCGATAGAGACGCTAAAGCAAAAGCGGTCGAGGAAGACTCGAAAAAAGTGGAGGTCTTACTCGCGTAAAAGGAGCAAAAATGCAGACTTATTTAAGCATCGATGAATTTTGCAAGCTTGTGCATTTGGATCATGAAGTGATAGAAGGCATGATAAAGCGTGGAGTGCTAAATACAAAAGAGCAAGACGGCAAAATTTACATAGAGGCAAACGAAGGCACGATGAGCGTAGTTCCAAGCGTAAGTGCGAATTTAAGCATAACAAGCAAGCCAAGTGAGGGATTTAGTTTTGTTGAAAAGACGATAGGAACTATCTTAAATTTGCACGAAAAGGTTCTTGACGCTAAAGACGAAACGCTTGAGGCCTTAAGAAATGAGAATAAATTTTTAAAAGAGGCGCTTTATTCGATGCAAGAGCTTTACGATGAGGATAGAAAGACGATAGATACGCTTAACGAGCAGCTTAAAAAGGCTAATGAAGAAATTGAGTTCTTAAAGCGTAAATATAAGCTCATGTGGAATAAGGCTGTAGAAAACTTCAAGGATAGTTAGTGCAAACATTAGAGTTAAAAGAAAGCTTTGAAATTTGCGGACTAAAAATTCGCACAGATAACGCTAGCGAGATGAACGGCGAGGGCAGAATAGCTGATCTATGGAGAGAGTTTTTAAACTCCAGCTATAACGGAACAGATGAAATTTGCGCTGTTTATCATGAGTATGAAAGCGATCTAAACGGCTCTTACTCTTTGCTTGTAGGCACTAAAGGCTCGCCGCGCGGAGTTTATGAAAAAGTGATTGCAAAAGCGGGCAAATATGCCGTATTTAGTAAAGATGGCGCTAGCGAGAAAGCCGTGATAGAGCTTTGGCGTGAAATTTGGGAGTTTTTTGAAAACTCAAATTTAAAAAGAGCTTATGTGACAGATTTTGAAAAGTATTTAAAAGACAAAATAGAAATTTATGTATCTATAAAGTAAGGATAAAAATGACATTTTCACAAATTATTTTAACACTGCAAAACTACTGGCAAGAGCTTGGCTGCGTGATACTTCAGCCATACGATATGCCCGCAGGTGCAGGAACATACCATCAAGCGACATTTTTAAGAAGTCTTGGCAAAAAGCCTTGGGCGACAGCTTATGTAGCTCCGTCTCGCCGTCCTACCGACGGTAGATACGGAGAGAATCCAAACCGCTTGGGAGCGTACTATCAATTTCAAGTCTTAATCAAGCCAAGTCCTGAAAACATCCAAGAGCTTTATCTAAAAAGCCTTGAAAAACTTGGTTTTGATCTTAAAAAGCATGATATCCGCTTTGTGGAGGATAACTGGGAGAGCCCGACGCTTGGCGCGTGGGGGCTTGGTTGGGAAGTTTGGCTTGACGGTATGGAGGTAACGCAATTTACGTATTTTCAGCAGGTAGGCGGCATCACATGCGATCTGGTAAGTGCCGAGATAACATACGGGCTTGAACGCCTTGCTATGTATCTGCAAGATGTTGATAGCGTATATGACATCGTTTGGGACGATAATGGCGGCAATGTCGTAACTTACGGCGATGTGCATAAGCAAGGCGAGTATGAGTGGAGTAAATATAACTTCGAAGTTGCCGATACGAAGATGCTTTTTAATCAGTTTGAAAATGCCTTTAACGAGTGCAAAAACTGCCTGGAGGCTAAAATTTCGCTTCCTGCGTATGATTATTGTATGCTTGCGGCACATACTTTTAATGTGCTTGACGCGCGTGGAGCGATTTCCGTAACTCAAAGACAAGATTATATCCTGAAAATTCGCGAGCTGGCTAAAGAGTGTGCTCTAACTTACAAGGCTAGCATAGATGAGCAAGAGGCGAATTCGTAAATGAAAATAGCTGAAATTTATAAATTTCTAAACGAACTAAGCCCGTTTGAAAACCAAGAGAGCTGGGATAATAGCGGACTTATAATCGGCTCGCCCCACGATGAAGTGAATCAAATTTATCTAAGCCTTGATATTGATTTTGAGCTTTTGAACGAAGTTAAGCCAAATTCGCTTATTATTACACATCATCCTCTGATATTTAAAGGACTAAAAAGCATAAATTCAAGCCTTTATCCAAGCTCACTCATAACGCAGATGATAAAACAAGAAATTTCATTAATAAGCCTTCATACGAATTACGATTTAAGCCATCTAAACGAATATGTAGCAAGCGAAATTTTGGGCTTTAAAGAGTATGAAAAAGATGAATTTTTGCTTTATATGGATGTGAATTTCAGCTTTGATGAGCTTTGTGATTTTATAAAGGATAAATTTAGCCTGCAAACTTTAAGAGTTGCAAAAACTACTAACGAAAATAGAATTCGCCGTCTTGCACTCTGCACTGGAAGCGGCGGAGATCTGATATCAAAAGTTAAAGCTGATGCATTTTTAAGCGGAGATTTTAAATATCATCAAGCGCTTGAAGCTAAGATGAACGGACTAAATTTGATAGACATAGGGCATTTTGAAACAGAGCGCTATTTTGGGGAATCCTTGGCAAAATATTTGCAAAATTTGGGAGTTTTCATTATAATAACTAACTCAAAAAACCCATTTGTATACCGCTAAACAAAAAGGAAAGTTATGAATAAATATTTAGAGCAGCTTGTCGATCTTGCCCAAATCGATAAAGAGATTGACGGATTTGGACCTAGACTAGAAAAAGTCGAGCGTGTTTTAAGAGCGACAAAAGATGAGCAAGCAGGCATTGCCGAGCAAATTTCAAATATTGATGAAGCCGTAGCCGAGTTAAAATCTCAAAAATCGCAAACCAACGCTCATATCGCTGAATTTTCTGCCAAGATCAAAGATGTCTCAAAGAAAAGCTCGGCAGCAAAGACAGAAAAAGAGATCAAGGCCCTTCAGCTTGAAGATGAGCTTGCCAGAGAGCAACTTGAGGCTGCAAATGAGGAGATTGAAAGGCTTGAAAAGATAATCGCAAATAAAAACGATCTAAAAACCGAGCTTGAAGCTAAAAGCGCCGAGCTTACAACAAGCCTGCAAAAAATTGAAGCCGACATCGCTCAAGAGGTAAGCGCGATAGAAAAAGAAAGAGCTGAAATTTATGCAAAAAAAGAGAAATTAATCGGCGATATGAATCAAAAAATTCTTACATTTTACGAGAAAATTCGTAAATGGGCTCACAACACCGCCGTAGTACCTGTAAAAAAACAAGCATGCTATGGCTGTTTCATGCAGATAAACGATAAAACTTATTCTGCTGTTATAAAGGGCGAAGATGTAGTTACTTGCCCTCACTGCGGAAGAATTTTATACAAAGAGACGGCTGAGTAGCCCTGAAATTTGATTTTAATTTATTATATTTTAGCCCTGATCGCCTTTTTGATCGGGGTTTTGCCACTTATTTTAGTCTCTTTTAAATCAAAATATCGCAAGTCGATTCCTGCTAGATTTTTTCTTTTTAACAATCCCAAATTTGATGAAGCGGACATTCATTTTCATGCTTGCTCGTTTGGTGAAATTCGTTCTATCGAGCCACTTTTAAAGAAATTTAAAAGCATTGCCGTAAGCGTGATAACAAAAACAGGATTTGATGAGGCCAAGAAGATAACGCCAAATACAAGGTTTTTGCCGTTTGAAATTTTTATCCCATTTTGGCTTAGAAGATCTAAAATGTTAGTTATCTTTGAAGCGGAGCTTTGGCTTATGCTTGTATTTTGGGCTAAATTTAAAAGCTCAAGAGTTATTTTGATAAATGCCAGAATTTCAGATAGAAGCTATAAAAGATACTTGAAATTTAAGTTTTTTTATAATGAAATTTTTCAATTTATAGATAAAATTTATGCGCAAAGCGAGCTTGATAAACAAAGACTAATCGGTCTTGGCGCAAAAAACGTAGTCGTAAGCGGAAATATCAAATCGGCTTTTTTGCCTAGTATTAGTAAAGCTTATACCAAGCCAAAAGAGCGCGTTATCGTGCTTGCAAGCACACACAAAGGCGAAGAAGAGCTACTGCTAAATCGTATAAATTTAAGAGATAACGATAAGCTTATTTTGGTTCCGCGCCACCCTGAGAGATTTGATGAAGCGGGTGAAATTTTGGCTAAATTTGCCCGCAATCATGGCTTTAGTTTTGAGAGATTTTCAAAATCTCAAAATTTTAGCGCCAAATGCGTTCTTGTTGATACTATGGGTGAGCTTGTAAATATCTATGCGATATCGGATATCGTGATTTTGGGCGGCAGCTTTGTGCCAAATGTCGGCGGACACAATCCGATTGAGGCGGCTCAGTTTGAAAATAGTATAATTACGGGAGAGTTTATATTTAACCAAAAGGCTCTTTTTGAACAGGTTGATGACGTGGTATTTACTAAAGCCGAGTATATCGGCGATTTACTTAAAAAAGAGTTAAAAAAGAGTAAAATCCGTTCGCTTGGAAGTGCGGATGAGATCATAAAAGACATTAAGGATAGTTGTGAAAGAAGAAAAAGCTTATAAACTCCTTGCTTTGCAAGAGGGAATTTCAAACAACGAAGCAAAGGAGCTCATAGATAGCGGATTAGTAAGCGCAAAGGGACAAAAAATCGTAGTTGCAAGAGCTATGATGAGTGTTGCTACTAAATTTAGCGTGCAGAAGATGCCAAAACCTAGCGTGATATTTGAAGATGAAAATTTAATCGCTATCAATAAGCCTGCGTTTTTGACATCCGAAAAAGTAAGTCAAATTTACAAATTTCCGCTTTTACACCGTCTTGATAAAGAGACTAGCGGAGTGCTTTTGCTCGTTAAAAATGAGGAATTTCAAAAAAAAGCCATTGAGGAATTTAAACATCATCGAGTGAAAAAAGAGTATATAGCGATGGTTAAAGGAATTTTAAGCGAAGATGTAAGAGTTGATGAACCTATAATCACTCTTAAAAATAAAGGCGGAGCGTATTCGAAAATTTCAAAAGACGGAAAAGAGGCTGTTTCTATAATCTCACCTATCATGGTGGCAGGCAAAAAAAGCTTGGTGAGAGTTGAAATCCCAACAGGCAGAACGCATCAGATAAGAGTGCACCTAAATCATATCGGCTTTGGTATAGTCGGCGATGAAAAATACGCTAAAAATAGATCAAAGCGAATGTATTTGCATGCGCATAAGATAGAAATTTTAGGATATAAATTTAGGGCGAATTTGGGAAGTGATTTTAATGATTTTGGCTTTGAGATAGGCAAGAATTTTGAAGTTTAAAGAGTGATAAAGCTAAAATTTAGTAAAATGCGTCCCTTATGTATTTAAATTAATTATAAATAGGCAAAATTTTAGGTATTTTAAAGTGCTTAGGATAAGCCAAAAGCCATATTTGGCTAGCAAATAAAATTAAAAAAGGTAAAGTTGTGTTTGAACAAATCAGTGAATCTTTTCGTTTGGCTGTTAGTAAAATTAGATTTGTTGATGATGAAAAAGCGTTAAAAAACGCTCTTGATGTGCTTAAAAAGGCTCTTTTAAAAGCTGACGTTCATCACAAAGTTACTAAAGATTTGCTGGCGCTGATTGAGGCTGATTTGAAACAAAGCAGTATAGGGCAAAAGCAGTTTTTGGACTCTATAAAATCAAATTTGACTAAAATTTTAACGGCTCCCGGAAATCAAGGCTTTGTCTATGCGCCTGTAGCTCCAACTGTGGTTTTGATGGCGGGACTTCAAGGTAGCGGCAAGACAACCACGACCGTAAAGCTTGCAAGCTATCTAAAGCTTAGAAAAAAGAAAGTTTTAGTGGCGGCCTGCGACCTTCAAAGGCTTGCAGCCGTTGAGCAGCTTCGCCAACTTTGCGAGGCTAATGAGATAGAGCTTTTTAGTATAGAAAACGAAACAAACCCTATAAAAGTAGCTAAAGCGGCACTTGAAAAGGCAAAAAGCGGACTTTATGACGTGCTTTTAGTTGATACCGCGGGACGTCTTGCGATAGATGAAGCTTTGATGAGCGAGATAAAAAGCATAAAAGCAGAGCTTAATCCGCATGAAATTTTCTATGTTGCTGATGCGATGAGCGGGCAGGACGGTATAAAATCAGCAGCGGGTTTTAATGATGCTTTGTCGATAACAGGCGTTGTGCTATCTAAATTTGACTCAGACAGCAAAGGTGGTGTCGCTATAGGAATAGCAAAGCAGCTAAATATACCGCTTAGATTCGTTGGAATCGGCGAAAAAACCGCTGATTTGGAGAGCTTTATACCTGATCGCATAGTAAGCAGGATTATGGGTGAGGGCGACTTGGCCACTTTGGCTGAAAAAACAAGCGCTATTATCGATGAAAAAGAGGCAAAAAGACTTAATAAAAAGATAAAAAAAGGACAGTTTAACTTTAACGACTTTTTGGAACAGATGGAAAGTGTTAAAAAGCTTGGAAATATGAAATCGCTCATAGGCATGATCCCTGGCCTTTCAGGCGTGGCAAATCAGATAAAAGATATAGATTTGGATAACTCAAAAGAGATAATTCATATAAGAGCCATGATAAATTCTATGACTTTAAAAGAGCGTGAAAATCCCGATCTTTTAAACAATAGCAGAAAAAGACGTTTGGCACAAGGCGCGGGTCTTAGTCAGGTAGAAGTTAATAGATTTCTTAAGCAATTTACAAACGCTTCAAAAATCGCTAAGAAATTTTCAGGAAAAGACGGCATGAGAGGACTTGGAAATTTACTCTCTCAAGCCAAGATAAATCGCCCTAGTTAAAAATGGGCTTAAATTTAGGTATAATTGTGCCTAAATTTAAGCCTTATTTAAAATTTAGAAGGAGAAACAAGATATGGCAACAGTAGTAAGACTAACAAGAATGGGACGTAAGAAAAGACCATTTTATCGTATAGTTGTAACAGACAGCAGAAAAAGAAGAGATGGCGGCTGGATAGAGTCTATAGGATACTATAATCCAATGGTTGAGCCTGAAGTAGTTAAATTTGATGCTGAGCGCCTTGCTTATTGGAAGGGTGTCGGTGCACAACTTAGCGATAGAGTTGCAAAAATAACTAGCAAATAATAACAATGGTTGAAGATTTTTTACGCGAATACGCAAAACTTATAGCAGATTTTCCCGACAAAGTAAAAGTCGAAAGAGTAGAGTTGGGAGAGAATTTCGCCGAAGTGATAGTCTATGCCGATAAGGTAGATACCGGCAAGCTTATAGGAAAAGACGGCAGAATGATAAATGCTATAAAAACTGTAATAATAGGTTGCAAGGCAAAAGATGCGACTTCATATAGGGTTACGGTAAAGCCTCTTGAAGAGTGATCTGGTAGAAGTCGGCATACTCGGTAAAAGCGTCGGCTTAAAGGGCTTTGTTAGGCTTCATGACAAAAGTGACTTTCCTAAACAATTTAAAAAAGACGCAAAATTTATAGATAAAGACGGTAATGAGCTAGTTGTAAAAAGCTTTAATAATGCAAATAGCTCTATCCTTTTTTATGATTTTGAAGATGTCGATTTAGCTAAAACTCTTACAAATCGCACTATATATACCACTAAAGAACTTACTCGTCAAACTTGCAAGCTAAAAAAAGATGAGTTTTTTTATTTTGACATTTTGGGATGTAAAATTTATGAAAATGATCAAAATTTAGGAGTAGTTGAGGATATAGAAGATGGCAGTGCAAATCATCTTTTTTATGTAAAAACAGGCGAAGAGCTTGTGCAAAAAGGACTTGCTAAGAATTTTTACATACCCTATATAAATGCCTATATAGAAAAAATAGATATACAACACAAGATAATTTATACCAAAAACGCTTTTTTGATCTTAGAAAATTCATGATTAAATTCACATTTATCACGCTTTTTGAAAATTTAATCAAGCCTTATTTTGCGGACTCTATCTTAGGTCGCGCAACTAACGAAGGACTAATAAAGCTTGAGTTTGTAAATCCAAGAAATTTTAGTAAAGATAAACATAAAAAAGTTGATGATTATATGATAGGAGGCGGAGCGGGACTTCTTATGAGCGTTCAACCTCTTGAAGATGCGATAAAATATGTAAAAGCAAAAAACTCAAACACTCATTTTGTTTTTTTAACTCCTGCTGCAAAAAAATTTGAACAAGAAGATGCAAAAAGGTTGTCCAAAAAAGAGCATATTTGCTTTATTTGCGGAAGATACGAAGGGGTTGATGAGAGAATTGTCGAAAGATACGTTGATGAAGTTTTTTGCATAGGTGATTTTGTGCTTACCGGCGGAGAGTTGCCAGCTCTTTGTATGAGTGATGCGATATCTAGGAATATAAGCGGAGTTTTGGGCAATGATGAGAGTTTAAGCGAAGAGAGTTTTGAGCAAGGAATTTTAGAATCTCCGGCTTTTACCAAGCCAAATATATATGAAAATTTAAATGTTGTTTCAGACTTTTTAAAGGGAAATCATGCTAAAATCAGGGCTTTAAAAAATGATATGGCGTGCTTCAAAACTAGGTTTTTCCGTCCTGATTTATACCGAAAATACAAGCCGCTGATGAAGGATAAAAGATGAGAAATAAGTATATTGAAGCATTTGAAAATGCTCAAATCGCAAGTAAGTCTGTGCCTGAATTTCGTGCCGGCGACACACTTCGTGTAGCTATTCGCATTAAAGAGGGCGATAAAACTAGAGTCCAAAACTTTGAAGGTATTTGTATAGCTAGACGCGGAAGCGGAACAGGTGAAACGTTTATGATTAGAAAAATAGGTGCAAACAGTGTTGGCGTTGAGAGAATTTTCCCTATTTATAGCGATAGCCTTGAGAGTATAACTGTATTAAGACGCGGTCGTGTAAGACGTGCGAAACTATTTTATCTACGCGATAGACGTGGTAAATCTGCACGTATTAGAGAGCTTAAAAAATAATTTTATACTTGCCAAAAGAGATTTTTCTTTTGGCTTTTAACCATTTCTAATAACTTTGAAGCTTAATTTTTATATTAAATAATTTTTAATTTGATATCTGCAAGAGGCTATATGTCTAACCATTTTTATACTTTTTAAGAATCGCATTAGTTTGAATTAAACTTTTTTGTTTTTTAGTTTAAAATGAGCAGTAAAAAATGAAAGAGCTTTTGTTGCTTGTTTGAGGATATTTGTCTAAAATTTTTATTACAATTAAGTTTTTGTTTTCTAGTTCAATAACATGAAAGTAAAAAGATATAAATTTGAATTTGATTTCGGGCTTGTAGTATATTCAATACTGTTGTTTATCGTGGAATTTTAATTAGGCTAATAGAATATAAATTTAATCGGCTTTTATGCCTAAAAATGATTTCCATCTAAAGTCTTTTATAAAATACAAAAATACTCTTAATTTAAATCAATAAAAAATTAATATCTAAAAGTTAAAATTATCGCATATTTTTAAAAGGATACAGATGCAAAAGATTGTTTGGAAAGACGAGAATTTTAACGGTATAAAGGTAGTAAAACTATTTGAAGGCTCAGGCAGTAAAGAGATACGCATAAATTTGCAAAAAGGGCATGAAATGAAAGAGCATCAAGCGCCTGGAGCTATAATGGTTCAAGTGCTTAGTGGAAAAATCGAATTTAGCGTAGGAAGCGATGTGCAAATTTTAAATTCTCTTGATATGATCGCACTTGATGCCAATATCCCGCATGCATTAAATGCACTTGAAGATAGTATCGTTAGATTAAGCTTAAGTAAAAATGATGACGTAAGTCGAGTTTTTAAAGTTTTAAACGGTTAAAAACTTAATTTAAAAAATTAAAATTTATATTTTATAAAATATCTAATTATTGTGCATAGTTGATAGAATATATTAACTACGCATTTACATTTTCTTTATTTAAAACCACATGTTTTAATCTAAATTTTATTTTACACTGAAGATAGTATGATCTGCATATTATTTTTTGATAAATATTTCATCTTGATCTTGAAATTTCGCTTATTACAAACATTGAAATTTTTTGAATAATATTTTTTACATATAAAAATCAAAACAATCCTTAATCTAAATATAATTTAAGCGAAGTCTAAAATTATAAATAAAAAATAAATTTAAATATGCAAAAAACCGCTTAAAAATTAATTTTTTAATTTAAAAATTATAAAAGTTGTAGTATAGTTTCAATAATTAAATTTTTTCAAAGGAGAATCCATTATGGGAACTAGAAAAGAACACGATTTTATAGGTGAGCTTGAAATTTCTGATGACGTTTATTATGGCGTTCAGACTTTTAGAGCCCTTGAGAATTTCCACATGACAGGAAGAAAGCTAAGCGAGTATCCTTATTTTATAAAAGCATTTGCTCAAATCAAAAAAGCGGCAGCTTTAGCAAATAAACAAGTGGGAGTACTTGATGCTGCAAAAGCCGATGCTATCGCTAAAGCTTGCGATAGATTAATTGCGGGAGAATTCCAAGATCAATTTGTAGTTGATATGATCCAAGGCGGTGCAGGAACTTCTACAAATATGAATTCAAATGAGGTTATCACAAACGTTGCGCTTGAGAGCATGGGGCACAAAAAAGGCGAATATCAATACCTTCATCCAAACGATCATACAAATTTAGGTCAAAGCACCAACGACACGTATCCAAGCTCTATTAAAGTGGCAGCTTACGCGAAGCTAACAGACCTGCTAAAAGCTATGGAAAATTTGAAAAACGAACTTGAAATTAAAGCAAAAGAGTTTAAAGATATAATAAAAATGGGTAGAACAGAGCTTGAAGATGCTGTTCCTACAACACTTGGAAATACTTTTAACGCATTTGCAAGCTATATAAAAAGCGATATAGAAAAGATTAAAGCGGCTAGAGAGAGCATGACATATCTAAATATGGGCGCTACTGCGATAGGTACAGGTATAAATTGCCATCCTGACTATAAAGCGGCTGTTCATAAAATTTTAAGCGAAATTACGGGTGTTGATTTTAAACCTGCCGAGGATTTTATTGCGGCTACTCAAGATACCGGTGATTTTGTTCATGTAAGCGGCGCTTTAAAAACAGCCGCGGTTCGCCTAAGTAAAATCGCAAACGATCTTCGTCTTATGAACTCAGGTCCAAGATGCGGTCTTGGTGAGATAAATTTACCTCAAATGCAACCAGGTAGCTCAATCATGCCCGGTAAAGTAAATCCTGTTATCGCCGAAGTTGTAGGCGAGGCTTGCTATGAAGTTATCGGCAACGACGTAACTATAATGCTTTGCTCTGAAAGAGGCGAATTTGAACTAAACGCATTTGAACCGGGAATTGCTTATGGGCTATTTAACTCTTTAGTAATTCTTGAAAATGCTATGAATACGCTAGCTGAAAAAGCTATCAAAAAACTAACTGCAAATCCTGAAGCTTGCTTAAAATCAGTTCTGGGATCAGTCGGTATAGTTACGGCATTTAACCCTTATATAGGTTATGAAAAATCAGCAAGTATCGCTAAAGAAGCTCTTTCTACAGGTAAAGCGGTCGGAGACATCTGCCTAGAAAGAGGTTATTTAACCAAAGAAGAGATAGACAAAATTTTAGAGCCTAAAAATATGCTAAACCCACACATGGGCGAGTAAAATTAGGCTTATTTGATAATTGGCGTGTCAAATTTGGTCGGCGCGCCAAAATTTGATTAAAAGTGAAAAATAAATTTCATAAAGGAGATTCTTATGGATATAATGCTGATTTTACAGATTATAGTCCTATTTGGGGGTATCTACCTAGGTGTTAAACTAGGAGGTATGGGAGTTGGTTACGCAGGCGGTCTTGGCGTTGTCGTTTTAGCAATGCTTGGTATGAAAGTCGAGATGAAGGGTATTCCTATGGACGTTATCCTTATCATCGCGTCTGTTATCTCTGCAATTACTGCTATGCAGGTTGCCGGAGGACTTGATTATCTTGTTCAGGTTGCGTCTAAAATTTTACGCAAAAATCCAAAACAAATTAACTTTTTAGCTCCTGTCGTTACTTATCTTTTAACGATATTTGCGGGCACCGGACATACGGCTTTTTCAATGCTTCCTGTTATTACCGAAGTTGCTAAAGGACAAAATATCAAGCCTAGTGCGCCTCTTGCGCTTGCCGTTGTATCATCTCAGGTTGCAATTACAGCAAGCCCGATTTCAGCGGCTTTTGTTGCGATGACAGGCGTTGTAGAGCCTCTTGGCGTTAGCTATCCGATGCTTTTATTTATCTGCATCTCTACGACATTTGTCGCTATGATTGCAACATCGTTTTTCGTAAATAAATTTTACGATCTTGACCTTTCAAAAGATCCTATATATCAAGAAAGACTAGCAAAAGGTCTTGTGGAAGAGGTTAAAGATGCAGAGTATAAAGAGCTTAAACCTTATGCAAAAAGATCGGTTGCGATATTTGGTATAGGCGTTTTGATTATCGTAGCTTATGCGCTTATGATTTCAAAGAGCGTAGGACTTATCGAAAATCCTATCCTAACAAGAGATAACGCTATTATCAGTTTCATGCTAACTATCGGCTTTGTTATCGTAGTGCTTTGCAAGGTTGATACAGGCAAATTGCTTTCAACCAGCACTTTCCAAAGCGGTATGAATGCGTGCATCTGCGTTATCGGTATTGCATGGCTTGGAACCACATTTGTAAACGGACATATTGAGAGTATCAAAGATATAGCTCAAGCAGTTGTTACTAAGTATCCGTTTATATTGGCCGTAGCGCTTTACTTCTTAAGTTGCTTGCTCTATTCACAAGCTGCAACAACTCGCGTTATGATGCCTGCGGTTGCGGTTGCTCTTGGTATGACAAGTCCTGAAAATGCACAGCACGTTTGGATTTTGGTTGCATCATTTGCAGCTGTTTCAGGACTATTTGTTCTTCCTACATATCCTACAACGCTTGGCGCTATCGCAATGGACGATACCGGAACTACGAAAGTGGGCAAATTCGTATTTAACCACTCGTTCTTTATCCCTGGAACGATAATGGTTGCGATATCTGTTGCGCTTGGATTTTTAATAGCTCCTGTATTGATATAAGAGCTTTATAATAGACATTAAGCCAAGAGAAAATCTCTTGGCTTTTAAATTTAAGGAAATTAAATGAAACGAATCGGAATTATGGGCGGAATGGGACCTCTTGCGACTATTGATCTTTATGCAAAGATAGTTGAGCTAACGGACGCAAAAAAAGATCAAGACAACATACCTATCATCATAGATAACTACCCTCAAATTCCCGATAGAACGGCTTATATACTTCACGGTGGCGAAGATCCGTTTCCTTTTATGAAAGAAGCAGCACTTAGGCTTAAAAACGCAGGATGTGAGGCTGTTTGCATATCTTGTAATACCGCTCACTATTTTGCTCCTAGGCTTGAAGAGGAGTGCGGTATAAACATCCTTCATATAGCAAAAATAGCCACTAAGGCGATAAGCACAAATTTCCCAAATGCTAAAAAAATAGCCGTCATAGCGACTACCGGCACTACAAAGGCTAAAATTTATGAAGATGAGCTGGTTGCAAGCGGATTTGAGTGCGTCCAAATTCCTGAAAATTTGCTTTCAAATATCATGGACTGCATCTATAAAGGCGCTAAAGCAAACAACTTGGAAGCCTATGTCTCGCTTTTTAACGAAACAATAGAGCGTATAGAGGCTGATGCTTATATAGCGGCTTGCACTGAAATTCCGCTGTTTTTGCCTTATGCGGATAAAAAAGATAAATTTGTAGATGCGACTCTTGAGCTTGCAAAAGCGGCTGTGAAATTCGGACTTCAAAAGTAAAATTTAAGCGCAAATTTGAAGCCGATCAGTCAAATTTGCGCTTAAATTCTCAAATTTAACTCTCAATTAAAATAAATTTTTATAAAATCTTTGTTAATTATAAAATTTCAAAGGTTTTTCGTGTCACACTCCGAAACTAGCGGTTTATATTTCGGCGCTTTTGTCATACTTTTTTTAGCGACTTTCGTTTTTGGCTTGATTGTCTTTTTATCAAGCAAGATAGGCGCAAAATTAGCAAATAAAAACTCCGAGCGTCTAAAGCTTGCCATATACGAGTGCGGACCTGAAACGATAAAGCAGCCAAACCGCATAAATACTCACTATTTTACATACGCGATACTTTTTATCCTTTTTGACGTTGAGGTTATATTTATGTTTCCGTGGGCGGTTGATTTTAAAATTTTAGGAGTTTTCGGATTTGTTGAGATGCTGCTTTTTATCACGCTTTTATCGGTCGGATTCATCTATGCTTGGGGGAAAGGAGCGTTTGAGTGGCAGGGCGTGAAATGAATTATGCCGCAAACGGCGGTTTGCCGGTAGTTTTAACGACAGTCGATAAGCTTGTACAGTGGGGTCGTAGTAACTCGCTTTGGGCGCTTAGCTACGGGCTTGCGTGCTGCGCGATAGAGATGATGGCAAGCGGGGCTAGTAGGTATGATTTTGATAGGTTTGGAACTATTTTTAGAGCCTCGCCAAGACATTCGGAAGTGATGATAATCGCAGGCACCCTTACAAAAAAGCATGCCGAATTTACAAGAAGACTATATGATCAAATGGCTGAGCCAAAATGGGTCATATCCATGGGAAGTTGTGCAAACACGGGCGGTATGTTTAACACCTATTCAACGGTGCAGGGCGTGGATAGGATAATACCTGTTGATATCTACTTGCCGGGTTGTGCTCCGCGCCCGGAAACTCTTCAATACGCACTCATGATACTTCAAAAGAAAATTCGCAAGCAAAGTGCCTTTAGAGCTGCAAAACCAAAGAGGCTGATATAATGAGAGAGTATAAAGATAGAAATAACGCTCAGAAAAAGCACTACTATAAAGACAGCTTTTATGTGCCTGAAAAGACGCAGAAATTTGACGTTTGCGGGAGTAAATTTGAAGAAGACATAGAGGCTTTGGCTAGTGTGGGAATTCAAATTTTAGACTCATATATAGAGCTTGATCAGCTTGTGGTGTATGTAAATAGCGAAGAAAATTTAAAAGCGCTTGAAATTTTAAGAGAAGTTGGATATGAAATTTTATGTGAAATTTCAGCCGTTGATTTTATCGCCGGCAAAGGCGGTTTTGAAGTGTTTTATCAGCTTTTATCCGTATCAAAAATAAAGCGCGCAAGACTAAAGTGCTTCGTAAAAGAGCGCGAAATGCTTGCAAGCGTGACGCCACTGTATAAAAGCGCAAATTGGTCCGAGCGAGAGATGTATGATATGTTTGGAATTTTAATCAAAGATCATCCGAATTTAAAGCGTCTTATAATGCCTGATGATTGGCACTCGCACCCGCTTTTAAAGAGCTATCCGCTTTACGGTGACGAGCAGGCGCAGTGGTATGAAGTCGATAAAATTTTCGGACGCGAATATCGAGAGGTCATAGGTCCTGAAAATCGCGACAGCGCAAGGGTTGATAGCAAAGATACGTTTAATTTTTCAAGAATTTATCATGAGGTTGGCAAGGGCGAGCCTCCAAGAGATGACAGAGTACTACAAGAGTATCAAGAGGATGAGGGCGTGGCGTTTGTAAAAAAAGTAAAGCGCGACAAAGCTAAAATTTTAAAGAAAAGACCGTAAATGCAAAATCCAAGCAGACTTAAGCCGTTTTTTGAAAATATCGAATTTGAAGAAAATGACGGCAAGATGATACTAAATTTCGGTCCTCAGCACCCTTCGGCTCACGGGCAGCTTAAGCTCGTGCTTGAGCTTGACGGCGAAAAGGTCGTGCGCGCCATGCCTGAAATAGGCTTTATGCATAGAGGCGTTGAAAAGATGGCTGAAAACATGACCTTTCAGGAGTTTTTGCCAGTAACGGATAGAGTTGATTATATAGCCTCAAGCGCGAACAACTACGCACTTTGCGCGGCGGTTGAGAAGCTTTGTGATATAGAAGTGCCAAGAAGAGCACAGATAATTAGAACGATTATATTAGAGCTTAATCGCATAAGTTCGCACCTGCTTTTTTTGGCTACTCACGCACTTGATGTGGGCGCTATGAGCGTGTTTTTATATGCTTTTAGAGAGCGTGAATATGTGCTTGATCTGATGGAGGGGTATTGTGGTGCTAGGCTAACTCATTCAAGCGTTCGCATAGGCGGCATGCCGCTTGATCTGCCAAACGGTTGGCTTGCGCAGATGACTGAGTTTTGCGATAAATTTCCAAACGATATCAAAACTTACGAAACGCTTTTAAGTGATAATAGAATTTGGCGTATGAGGCTTGAAGGAGTTGGCGTCTTAAGCAAAGAAGACGCTCTTAGTATGGGTTGCTCGGGGGTTATGCTAAGAGCAAGCGGAGTGCCTTGGGATATCAGAAAGGCCGAGCCGTATCTTATCTATGACGAGCTTGAATTTGACGTTCCTTACGCTACTAGCGGAGACTCGTATGCAAGATACAAGCTTTATATGGAGGAGATGAGGCAAAGCATTAGGATTTTGCTTCAATGCGCAAAGCTTTATCATACTACTAGCCCTGAAATTTTAGCCAATTCGCCACAGTTCGTAAGCGCAAGCAAAGAGCAGATCATGACTCAAAACTACTCTTTGATGCAGCATTTCGTGCTTGTTACTCAAGGACTAAGAGCAAAGCAGGGAGAAGTTTATCATGCTACCGAGTCGCCAAAGGGCGAGCTTGGATTTTATATATATTCAACCGGCGAAGCAAGTCCTTATAGGCTTAAAATTCGCGCTCCTAGCTTCTTTCACTGCGCGCTTTACGAGCATCTTTTAGTGGGGCAATATATCGCCGATGTCGTTACCATAATCGGCAGTTCAAATATCATTTTAGGCGAGATAGACAGATGAAAAGAGTTGATTTGAGGCATTTAAAAGCCAAATTTGAACGCGAATTTGAACGATGTGTTTTGAAGCTAAGAAGCGGCGAGGTATGTATCTATCTTTTTGAGATCGGGGATTTTGAGTGTATAGAAAGGTGTGCGAATTTGGCTGTTAGAAACGGGTGTGAGATAATGAATTCGCTTAAATTTAACCAAGTTGATTGGATGATGGCGATAAAGAAGAATTAAAAGGCGGGATATGAAATTTAGTGAATTTAACGGCGGCAAGACTTTAAGTATGGCAAGTTTGCTTAGCGTGCAAAATCCAAATTTGGCTGAGAGGTTAAAACAAAACGAGTTTTTGTATATCTCATGCTTTGAGGATCAAAATTTAGGCAACGAAAATCTAATAAGATGCGAGATAGGAGCTGTTAGCTATGTGCTTGCTCTTATTTGTAAATACTGCGCGGAGGGATTAAATTTAACTCCTAAGGCGCGCGAATATCTAAGCGAGCTTGATGAGGGATTTTTAAGTGGCGAGAGTAGCGTAGGAGAAGAGGAATTTGAAGCTATTGCCCAGTTTTTAGGTAATGCCAAAAACATCATCATCGACAGCACGTTTTTTACTCATCCTGATTCAAAGCTTATCTTTGAGTTTTTAAATTTGCTTAATTTAAACGTCATATTAGCGGACGGCGAAGCTAAAGAGGTTGAGACCGGCGGAAATTTAACCGAACTAAAAGAGCTTGAAAGCTTTGACGGAAGCGTTGTTTTTGGGCTTGTCGGAGAGAGTAGTGAGCTTGTAGGATCTGCTTCGTTTGCGGCGGCTGCTAAGATAAAAGACGGCGATGAGGTGAGTATAAAAGCGCGCGATCTTGACATAACGCGTAAATTTAGGCTTGATAGCTTGATGAAAGGAACGGTTGGAATTTTTAACGACGCAAAGGTTGACGGCTATAACTTTAAGGTTGCAAAAATTTCAAAAATAGGCTAAATATGAGCGAGCAAATAAGCGTTTTTATCGACGGTATCCACTGCAAGGCGGATGAAAGTGAGAGCATACTAAATATCGCAAGGCGCAACGGTATCTATATCCCTGCGATTTGCTATCTTAGCGGCTGTTCGCCTACGCTTGCCTGCAGACTTTGCATGGTCGAAGCCGAAGGGAAGCGAGTATACAGCTGTAACGCCAAGGCAAAAGACGGCATGGCCGTAGTTACAAATTCGCCAGAGATAATATCCGAGCGAAACGCCATTATGCAAACTTACTGCATAAATCACCCTTTGGAATGCGGAGTATGCGATAAAAGCGGCGAGTGTGAATTGCAAAATTTAACCGCTCTTATGCAGGTTACCGCTCAAAACTACGCGATAAAAGACACTCATAAACCACACGTAAAATGGGGCAAGATAAGTTATGACCCCGCTCTTTGTATAGTTTGCGAGCGATGCATAACGGTTTGTAAGGACAAAATAGGCGAGGGCGCTTTAAAAACCACTGCGCGCGGAGGCGATCAGGTCGCAAAAGAGATGAAAGATCTCATGCCAAAAGACGCTTTTGCCGTATGGAGTAAATTTCAAAAGAGCCTTATAGCGCCAAGCGGCGGCGAGGAGCTTGACTGCTCTTTTTGCGGGGAGTGTACGAGCGTATGTCCCGTAGGAGCGCTTGTGGGAAGTGAATTTAAATACAGCTCAAACGTATGGGAGCTAGAAAAAATCCCTGCCGCAAATCCGCATTCAAGCGACTGCGAGCTGATTTATTATGATGTAAAAACCACGGGCATAAGCGAGCGAAAAAGGAAAATTTATAGAGTCAGCAACGATTTTCACTTCGCTACACTAAATCCCGCCGCAAGATACGGATATGACTTTGCCAATGAAAACGCCTTAAAAGATGAGGCGAATTTTAAAAATATAGCCCAGAAATTTCGCCTAGGAGAGGTTAAAAATATCATATTTAACAGCTTCATAACAAATGAAGAGGTTCTTATTTTAGAGCTTTTAAGGGAGAAATTTGGCTTAAATTTAGTAAATAACGAGGCAAAAAAATATCAGGAATTTTTAAACGAGTATGCTAAATTTAGCGGCGAGAGCCTATATAACGGCGACGCGGCAAGCCTAAGCAAAACGGACTTCATTATAACCGCGGGAAGCTTCTTAAGATATGACGCTCCAAACGCTAGTTATGCCTTAAACAACGCGCTTAAGATAAACAAATCATCGGCGATCTATTTTCATACGGTTGCTGATGAGGTTGTGAAATCCTACTCCAAAAATTTGCTTTTCATAGAGCATAAGGCGGGCGTTGAGGCTAAAATTTTGCTATGGATATTGCATGAATTTGGCGAGAATTTAGATGAAGATACAAAGGAATTTCTGGATAGAAATTTGATAGATATTGAAGTGGCTGAAGGCGAAGAGACTAAGATCAAAAAGCAGCTAAAATTTGCCGACGAGCTTGGGCTTGATGAAGCTAAAATAGCCGAACTTAGAGCTAAAAAAGAGAGCTTTGCTCTCGTTATCGGAGAGGATTTTATCTATCATAAAGAGGCGCTAAATTTGGCTTCGCTTTTAGGAATGATCGCTAAATTCAGCAAATTTAAGATTGTTATATTGCCGCCTCGCACAAACTCGCTTGGAGTTGCTAAAATTTGCACTTTGAGTGAGCGCGAAAGCGGCTTTAGCTTCGGCTACAACGAAAAAGCCGACTTTAGTATGAGCGTATATGGAGGCGATCTTTGCGCGCCTGCACTAACGCAGCAAGAGGGCACATTTGTAAGTTACGACAAGCGCGTAGTGCCTACAAATGCGGCTTTGCCATATCTTGGCTATACGCTAAACGATCTTGCAAACGAGCTTGGGCTTAAATCTCGCTACACCATAGACTACACTCCAAAGCTTGCCAGAGTTAGTGAATTTAGCGAAGTGAAATTTGATGATTTGCAAAACTATTACGATAATGCGGGAAATTCCCACCGCGGATATCTTTTAAATGCCGTAGATATAGAGGTGCAGGCTAAATTTGAGTTTGATAAGCTGAAATTTGATGAGCAGGAATTTAGCGTTTATAAAGCAAATCCTATTCATCAGTTTTCAAAATTTACAAACAGAGCTTCGCAGTTAAACGAAGTAGGAGCTCTTTATGCTTCGCAGGCTTTTTTGGATAAATTTGAGCTTTGCGAAAATGAGGCGGTAAAGATAAAGTTGGGCGATAAAATTTTAGCCCTTCACGTTAAGCTTGATAAAAATTTAAGCTCATGCGTGGCGTATCTTGGCGAATTTGACGAAAAGATAGATATAGACGCATTTTTTGAGAGCAGATATGCAAATTTAGAGATTTTAAAGGGTGATAGATGAGCGGATTTTATATCGTAGAAACCATCGTAAAAGCTCTTATCATCATCACGGTTTTTGCTACTCTTGCGGGACTTGGAACCTATGCGGAGCGAAAGGTGCTAGCTTATATGCAAAGGCGCGTTGGACCTAGTATGGTAGGACCTGCCGGCATACTTCAACTTGTCGCCGACATGATCAAGCTCTTTACCAAAGAGGATATCGTGCCGCAATTTGCCAATAAAAAAGTATTTTTAATAGCGCCTTTAATCTCGGCAATAGGAGCTTTTGCAGCGCTTGCTACGGTGCCCTTTTTGCCCGAATTTGAGCTATTTGGGCATACGGTTAGGCCAATACTGGCCGATGTGGGAGTCGGTGTGCTTTATGTGCTTGGAGTAAGTGCCGTTTGCGTATTTTCCCCGCTTCTTGCAGGGCTTGCAAGCCATAACAAATACGCTCTTATCGCGGCTGCTCGTGCAGGTATGCAGCTGGTTAGCTTTGAGGTCGTTACGGGACTTTCGCTTTTAAGCGTCATTATGATGGTAGGCTCACTTTCGCTAATAGACATAAACAACTACCAAGACGCGGGACTTGGCGGTTGGCTTATCTTTAGGCAGCCGCTTGCGTTTGGACTTTTTTTGATTGCGGCATTTGTGGAGACCAATCGAACGCCGTTTTGTCTAACGGAAAATGAAACCGAGCTTGTAGCAGGATATGGCACGGAGTATTCGGGCATGCGCTGGGGTATGTTTTTTATCGGCGAATATACTAATATGATAACCGCGTCGTTTCTTGTTAGTCTTATATTTTTAGGCGGATTTAATCCCGTCTGGTTCGTGCCAGGTGCTATTATGATCATTTTAAAAACGGCATTTATATTTTTCTTTTTTATTTGGACGAGAGCGGCTTGGCCTCACGTAAGAGCCGATCAACTAATGGGGCTGTGCTGGAAGGTTTTGATGCCTTTGGCTGTGGCTAATATCTTGATAACGGGGCTGGTGCTGGTATGAGCGAATATGTTTTGATAGATACTCCGACTCCGCCGAGCGGTAAATTTGAGAAATTTAAAAGATTTGTCTCTCGCGCGATAAAATTTGAGCTATTTGCGGGGCTTTGGGTCGTTTTGCGCGAGATGATATGGGGTAAGTCTCATACCGTTTTATATCCGCTTGAAAAGATCGAGCTAAGCCCAAGATATCGCTCGGTGCATAGACTCATGAGGTTTATCGAGAGCGAAAATGAGCGTTGCATAGGGTGCGGGCTGTGCGAGAAAATTTGCGTAAGTAACTGTATCGCCATGCAGACTAAAGAGGGCGAAGATGGGCGCAAGAAGGTACTTGAATACTCCATAAACTACGGCAGGTGCGTTTATTGTGGGCTTTGTGCGGAAGTTTGTCCCGAGCTTGCTATTGTGCATGGAAGCGAATATGAAAACGCAAGCGAACAAAGAGCGTATTTTGGGCTTAAAGAAGATCTTTTAACTCCAATTAGCGAGCTTAAAAGCCAAGTCGAATTTAGCGGATTTGGTTCGCTTGGCGAAGATGCGGATAGGTTTGTGAAAAAAACGCCTACTGCATATAAAAATTTAGATGAAATTTTACGTGAAGAGGTTTATGAGGAAATTTCAAGAGAGGAAGCTTTGAAAGAAAAAGAGCCCAAAGAGCTAAATTCGGATGAAAATTTAAATGCCGAGCAAGCGGTTAAAGAAAGCGTAAAAGATACAAAGGACGGAAGCGATGCTTGAGGCTGTTGCGTTTTATATCTTTGCAGCATTTACTATTGCTTGTTTTGCTATAAGCGTGTTTAGCAAAAATATCCTTTACGCGATGACTTCGCTTGCAGGAGGCATGATATTTGTTTCGGGATTTTTCTTTTTGCTTGATGCGGAGTTTTTAGGAGTGGTGCAGATCATCGTATATACGGGTGCCGTTATGGTGCTATATGCATTTTCGATGATGTTTTTTGACCTTAGTAAAGATGTAAACGAGAGCAGAAGCAAGGCCGCTTCAAGGCTCATATATACGCTTGGCATACTTAGCGCGCTTATACTTGTGCTTATATTTGCAGCTCCGATAGCTTCTGCGAATTTAGAGGCTAGATATCCCATCGTTGAAACCATGGGCAATATAGAGATGATTGGAATTTTGCTTTTTACCAAGTATCTTGTCGTCTTTGAGCTGGCTGCTGTTATGTTGCTTGTCGCTATGGTAGGAGCTATCGCGCTTGTGCATAAGGATATGGATAAAGGAGTGAGCGATGATAACGCTTAGCCACTATCTCATCGTCGCTGCGCTGATGTTTGCGCTCGGGCTTGTGGGCATAATAAAACGAGGAAATCTTATAATGCTCTTTTTTTCAACCGAAATTTTACTAAATTCGGCAAACGTAGCGCTTGCCGCGATATCGAAATTTAACGGTGACATGATAGGGCAAATTTTTGCGTTTTTTATTATCGCCGTTGCCGCAAGCGAAGTAGCTATAGGTCTTGGCTTGCTTGTGCTTTGGTATAAAAAGACGGGTTCGATCGAAATTTCAAGCTTAAAAAGCATGAGGAGCGAGTGATGAGTATCATGACTCTTTTTGCCGTGGCTTTATTTGCTCCGCTTTTTGCAAGCATTTTGGCAGGTGCGTTTTCACATACTGCAAGGTCAGCCTTTGTGGGCATAGCTTGCTCGTTTTTGATAGTTGCAAGCGCACTTGCATCCATAGCTTTGCTTACTTTAGTAAGCGTTGCGGGTGCGATAGAAGTTTATATTATGGATTTTATTATAGCGGGCGGGTTTGAGAGCGATTTTAGCTTTATGCTTGATGACGTAAGCGTTATTATGATGTGCGTAGTGGGCGTAGTAGCGAGTGTCGTGCATATCTACTCGATCAGCTATATGGCTAATGATACCGGATTTAACAGATACTTTAGTTATCTTGGACTCTTTGTCTTTTCTATGCTCGTTTTGGTTTCAAGCGATAATTTTATAGGGCTGTTTATCGGCTGGGAAGGCGTAGGACTTTGCTCGTGGTTGCTTATCGGGTTTTGGTATAAAAAGCCTCGTGCAAGCTGGGCTGCAAACGAAGCCTTTATCATGAACCGAATCGCGGATCTTGGCATGCTTGTGGCGATATTTTTGATATACCGCGAATTTGCAAGCGTGAGATATGTAGATGTGTTTAGGATGGTGCCAAATTCAGACGATGCCTTGCTTGCTTTGATCGCTTCGTTTTTATTTATAGGTGCGATGGGTAAGAGTGCGCAGTTTCCGTTTCACACTTGGCTTGCCGACGCTATGGAAGGACCTACGCCCGTTTCGGCGCTTATACATGCAGCTACTATGGTAACGGCAGGAGTTTATCTGGTAATTAGAGCAAATTCCATCTTTGCCGCCGTGTCTGAAATTTCAAACTTCATAGCGTATCTTGGAGTATTTGTGGCGGTTTTTGCAGCCTCTATGGCGGTTGTGAATAACGACTTGAAAAAGATAATCGCCTACTCGACGCTATCTCAGCTTGGATATATGTTCGTAGCCGCAGGGCTTGGAGCGTATTGGGTGGCGCTTTTTCACCTTGCTACGCATGCGTTTTTTAAATCGCTTCTGTTTTTGTGCGCGGGCAACGTAATGCACGCTATGAACGATGAGCTTGATATAAAAAAGATGGGCGGGCTTTATAAATTTATGAAAATAACCGCGGTATTTATGATAATAGGCTCGGTGGCACTTGCAGGATTTTATCCGTTTGCCGGCTTTTTCTCAAAGGATAAAATTTTAGAAGCGGCTTTTAGCAGCGATAAATTTATTATCTATGCTTTGCTTTTAGCCGGTGCTGCTATGACGGCATTTTACAGTTTTAGACTGATTATGCTTGTATTTTTTGGCAAAGCTAAATTTGAGCATGAACCACATGAAGCAAGTAGACCCGCTCTCATATCGCTTATGCCGCTTGTGATTTTGGCTTTGTTTGCAGGGTTTTTTGAGCATAAATTCGAGCTTCTAACGGAAAATATCTTGCCTAAATTCGAATTTGATATACCAAGCGGCACGAGCCTAATCATGATATTTGCCACGCTTGCGCTTGTTTTGATCTCTACGATTTTTGCGGTATTTGCTTACAAAAAAGAGATTTTTAAAAGTAGTTTAGAGGAGCTTAAAATTTACAAGCTGCTAAAAAACGAGTATTTTATCCCGCAAATTTATAGGAGAGTTTTTATAAACGGATACTTTAATTTGGCTAAAATTTGTAAGAAATTAGACGAAGCGGTTATAGATAAGAGTGTCGATTTGGTTGCGGTTGTGATATATAAATTTGCAAATTTTTCAAACAGCATGCAAAGCGGAAATCTATCTCTTATGTTGCGCCTTATGGTTATAGGCTTTGTTATACTGCTTACTTTGGCGTTTTTTATTAAGGTTATTTATGCTTAGTTTGGTTATATTTTTCCCTGCGCTTGCTGCGATGCTTGGGTTTTTGATAGAGGAAAAAAGTATCAAAGTCTATGGGGTTTGCATAGCGTTTATAGAGCTTTTGCTTACTCTTTTCATATGGCTTGGCTTTGATTCGGCTAATAGCGGATACAGCTTCGTAAATCAAATTTCGCTTATTGAATTTCTAAACATAAACTACCTTGTGGGCATCGACGGAATTTCTTTGTTTTTGGTTGTTTTAAGTGCGTTTATGACTCTTGTATCTTTAATCGCTCTTACTATAAAAGAAAATTTAAAGCATCTTATCATCTCTATTTTGTTTTTAGAGATGACTATGATGGGTGTATTTTTAGCGCTTGATGCGATTTTGTTTTATATATTTTGGGAGCTTAGTCTGCTTCCTATGCTTTATATCATCGGCGCATGGGGAAGCGGCAGGCGAATTTACGCTGCGGTTAAGTTTTTTATATATACGTTTTTTGGCTCTGTTTTTATGCTTGTTGCGATCTTGGTGATGGCTTATTATCACTACGATATGAACGGAGTTTGGAGCTTTTCGCTTCTTGATTGGCAGAGTTTAAATTTGCCCGAAAATACTCAAATTTGGCTCTTTTTAGCATTTTTTATAGCGTTTGCGATAAAAACTCCGATGTTTCCGTTTCACACATGGCTTCCATACGCTCACGGACAAGCCCCTACCATAGGTTCTACGCTGCTTGCCGCGGTGCTTCTTAAGATGGGAACTTACGGCATGGTGAGATTTTTACTGCCGTTATTTACCGATGCAAGCGTGATGATGTTTGATATAGTAGCGATATTGGCTGTTACAATGGTGATTTATACCGCGTTTATAGCTTACGCTCAAGATGATATGAAGCAAGTAATCGCCTATAGTTCGATATCTCATATGGGTATTGTGGTGCTTGGGGTATTTTCTATGAACGTAGAAGGCGTTAGCGGGGCGGTGTTTTTAATGATAAGCCACGGCGTAACTAGCGGCGCTCTGTTTTTACTTGTAGGCGTGATATATGAGCGAAGACATACCAAGATGATAGCCGAATTTGGTGGGCTTGCTGGGGTAATGCCTCGTTTTGCTCTTGCTTTTGGCGTAGTGATGTTTGGTAGCATAGGGCTTCCTCTTACGATAGGATTTGTGGGAGAATTTTTAAGTCTGCTTGGAATTTTTAAGGCGAATTTCGTTTATGGAATTTTAGGCACGGTCGGCGTGATAGTGGGCGCTGTTTATATGCTTCATCTTTTTGCTAGGGTATTTTACGGAGAATGCAAAGAAGAAAATTTAAAGCTTTGTGATCTAAATTTAAACGAATTAGTCGCTCTTGTGCCACTTTGCTTGCTTGTTATTTATCTTGGCGTTAGACCCAATGCGGTTTTAGCGCCTATTGATCTAAGCGTGAAAACCATGGTTGAGAAGATGCATGTAAATGCAAAAACCAAAAAAGCAAAGGAATTTATAGAGCATTCAAACAAGCTAGGAGGGAGCGATGAGTAATCTTACTCTTTTAAATTTACAAGAGCTAAATTTAGCCTCCATAGCGCCTATGCTTTCGCTTATAGTTTTTGGGCTGTTTATACTATGCATCGGCACTTTTAAAAAGGATCTTTCGCGCACTTTTTATACTGTTTTTTGCCTTATCGCCATAATGCTAAATATCGGCATAGTTATTGATTCAAACCGCATGATGAGCGGATTTTTCGGTCTTATGGTGATAGATGGCATATCTATCATCTCTCAGCTTGTCATACTTACGGCTTCTGCGCTGTTTATACCGCTTGCACTTAGTACGAAGCGGTTTTTTGAATACGAGATGAGCGAGTACTACGCGCTATTTTTGTTTATGATAGCCGGATTTGAATTTATGGTTAGTAGCAACAACCTTATCTTGATATTTATCGGGCTTGAGACCTCATCTCTAGCGCTTTATACGCTTATCGCGCTTCATAATAAACTAAAATCCATAGAAGCTGCGATTAAATATTTTACTATGGGTGCTTTGGGTGCCGGATTTTTCGTGTTTGGTGCGGCGATGTTTTATCTTGCAAGCGGAAGTCTGGAGATAAATTTCACCGGAGAGGTTATCAGGGATTTAAATTTGCAAGATAGCATGGTGGTTATATTAGGGTGCGTTTTTATGTTTAGCGCGATTGGATTTAAACTATCTTTGATACCTTTTCATACATGGGTGCCAGATGTCTATGAGGGCACAAACGCCCCTCTTGCAGGATACATGTCGGTAGTGCCAAAGGTTGCGGGATTTATCGTAGCGATGAGGCTTTTTGAAAGTCTTGCAAATTCCGGTATCCAGTGGGTGCACGATATGCTTTATATAAGTGCGGTTTTAACGATGACTATAGCAAATTCGATGGCTCTTGTGCAGCGCGACGTCAAGCGAATGCTTGCTCTTAGCTCCATAGCTCACGCGGGCTTTGTGCTTTGCGCGATAGTTGTCGGCACAAGCGGTGCTAATACTGCGCTGTTTTTGTATTGGATTATGTTTTTGTTTGCGAATTTGGGCGCATTTTCGATGCTTTGGGTTGCACGCTGCGATGATACGGTGTGTTGGGACAGGAGATTTAAGCACCCTTACGAGAAATTTGCAGGACTTATAAAGACTTTGCCAAGCTATGCCGTGATAATGGCTATTTTTATGGTTGCCCTTGCAGGGATTCCTCCTTTTAGCGTCTTTTGGGGCAAAATTTATCTCATCTTTGCAGCCGTTGCAACCGACCACATCGTCTTAGCCGTGATTATGGTTTTAAACAGCGCTTTGGCGATTTATTATTATCTAAAGCTTGTTGTTTATATGTTTTTAAAAGAGCCTGTGGTTAAAGATAAAAACCTCTACATCGCAAATACTTCAAACGCTCTTAAAGTTATCGTCGGCTTTGCGGTCATCACAACTTTAACGGCGATGCTTATGATAAATCCACTGCTTGAGTTTATCGCCAAATTTGTAGTTGCAAGTGGTTTTTAAAATTAAACATCATATAATATCAATATGAAAAAATTAGCCATTTTACCTATTTTTCTTCTTGCTCCGCTTCTTGCGTTTGGCTTTTCTTTGACCTTAAATTCAGGCAAAGAGGCAAATAGAACTTATAGCGTCCTTCATCTAAAAGACGAGAAGGAATTTAGCTGCAAGGAGCAAATTTTAGCTTACGATAAAAAGCTTTATGTATGCGAAATTTCTAGTAGCTCAATCCCTAAAATAGATGACAAGATACTCTCTTTGGTCAAGATAAATTTCACTCAAGATGAAAATACGACCAAGATAACCATAACTCCGCACGCGAATTCAAAGCTGATAAGCTATAAAAGCCCGCTTTTTGGAAGTAGCGACGTAAAAGAAAGCAAAGATGAATTCGCTCTTCATCATACGATACTCATAGATCCTGCTTTAAGCGAATTTGATAAGCCAAAACGAGACGGCATAAATTTCGCTCCCAGCTTTAATGATATGAAACTTCCAAGCGTGGGAGCTCTTGATCTGAACAAAGCCCCGATAGAAAACCTGGACAGCCACGATATAAATTTATATCTTGAAATCAAAAAAGACTATGACGCTAGGCGCTACGAAGCGGTTTTAGTTTCAACTCAAACGGCTTTAAAAAGATATGCAAACAGTATATTTGCAAGCGAGTTTATGCTTTATCGCTTGCGAGCTCTTGATAAAATTTTAGAAAAAGAAGAGAGTTATAATGAAATTTTGCCTATGGATATCGCAAACGAAGGCAAAGCATGGATGAGACGATTTGCTTCTGATGAAAATTACTCCGAAGTGCTTTATCTCGTTACCAAATCATACATCAGACAAGATATGATGAGCGATGCTAACTACACTCTTGATATACTGATGAACGAGCATTCAAACTCGCTTTGGACGAAGATGGCGATACTTGAATTTGCAGATAAAATTTACAAAACGGGCAAAGCCGCCGACGCTATAAAAATGTATGAAAAGGTTCTTTACTCAACTAGTAGCGTAGATGTGGCAAGCAGAGCCGCTTTAGCCCTAGCGCAAACCAGTATAAATGCAGCGAAATTTGAGCAAGCTAAAGATTATATACTAAAAATTCTAAACGCAAATGAGAGCTATCTGCTAAACGATATACCTCAAGCTATGGAGCTTGCTGCCGTGTTTCACGAGCGTAAAATGGACGATGTGGCTTCAAGAATTTATGAGATCATAACCCAAAACTCTAATAGAAACGATGATCACTATGAAATAGTGCTTAAAAATTTAGCCCTTAGCTTAAGTAGTACAAAAGATGTAAATAAAGCCTACGACTACTTAAAACGCTATAAAGATGAGTTTAAGGAGGGCGAATTTATCTCGCAAGTTCAAATGGGTCTTGATAGACTGTTTTTTGAACTTAACGAAAATAATGCAACCAAACTTCACGAATACTACGATACTCTTATGGATAAATATGGTAAAAACGAAATAGCCCAAAGAGCTCTTAAAGAGCAGACCGGCTTATATCTAAAAGAGGGAAAATTCAGCGATGTGCTTCGCTATACAAACACGGCTCGCGATATGAACGATACGGAGGCGATCATTAGCGTAAATAATGCGGCTTTGGCGCTTGCTAATGAGATGATTCGCCAAGACAACTGCAAAACGGTGGTTTCGCTAGTGGAAAACTATGAGATAAGCGGCAGTATAGATGCGAAATTTAAGCTGTTTAATTGCTATATGAGGCTTTTAAGGTTTGAAAGCGCTTATGAGCTAGCACGTGCTAATATAAATTCGCAAGATATGCTTGATCGTATCGAGTGGCTCATAAATTTAAGCTCCGCACTTATCAAAGTAGAAAAGTATGCCGAGGCTTTGCGCGTGGCTGATGAGGCGCTTGCTATCGCAACTAAAGAAGAGTATGCGGACGTTTCGCCTGTGCTTTTTTATCGCTTTGAAGCTTTACTTAAACTTAACCGAATAAGCGACGCGGTAGCTACCATAAGCGCGATAGAGACGCTTAGAGAAGATGATTTTAAGGTTATTGAAACTTATGACAAAATTTCAAGCGTAACTTATGCAAGTAGCGATTTTGTAAAATCCGCCGTCTATGCCAAAAAAGCCATTGATCTACAAAAAAGGCTAAATATCACTACCTTTAGCCCGAAAATAAATTTTGAATACATTGATTCTTTAAATAGGCTTGATAGGCTTGATGAAGCGGTGCAAGCGTCAAAAGAGCTTGTAGGCTCGCGACTTTTGCCAAGCGATAGAGCCAGAGCGCTTGCTCAAATTTCAGAGATTTATATAAAGCGTAAGCAACCAAGCGAGGCGAAGCCTTATATAAAAGAGTGCTTGGAGCTAAATTTTGAAAGTTCGTGGAAGAGTATCTGCGAGCAGCAATTAAGGCTAGTAGAGTAGGGCGCAAGGAAGCCGTGCTTGAATTTGGACGAGAAATTTATCCTGATACCGGGATATCTAAAGCTAAAATTTAATGCACTAAGAAAAATTAGAGCTTACGTTTTAGCTCCTTTTTACGCGTAGATTTGCGTGCTTGCCTTGTTTATCTTGCTTATGCCTTTTGAATTTGCTTTAAAGTCTATCGCAAGCTCGCTTCAAACTCCTGAGCATAGTGTTTATTGGGCTTCATGTATCGGTGTTTTTATTTTTTCTCTTGCTTTTTTCTTGCGTAGAGTAAGGAGAGATAAGAGCCTAAAATTTAGCCTTTTGTTTGTAAATAACCCTAGGCTTAGCCTTAGAATTTTTAAACTTGAAATGGCTGTGTTGTTTTTTATGTTTATTGGGAATTTACTGATTTTGTTTATTATGTTGTTTTTTATTGATTACTTGGATGTTGGGATTGTGGAAAATTTTCTTGCATTTTCATATCCTATCTGTTTTTTGGTTTTTATAGCTTGCGTTTGGGCGAATAAAATTGAATTTGAACCAAAAAGCGAAGTTTAGCAAGAGCTGAAATATACCGCTCATATTTCTTGTTGTTGTCTAAATTTTGGCTGTTTTGATGTTAATCAAATGTATTAAGCAAGAGGATGATTAAAATATCATCCCTTCGTTATCTTGCTTGATTAGATTATCCTGAGCGTCTTGCTTTGGAAGCGGTGAAATTTTCGTATAAAGTTCGTCTTTGCCTTCATATATCGTGTGAAAAACACCTTCGGGCTCGGTAAAATTTTTCTTTGAATTTGGAAATTCCTTCATATAACTTTGCACAAATTTTTTAAATACAGGTGCAGCTGTTCGTCCGCCACCCTCGATTTTTCTCATCGGAGTGTTGTTATCGTTGCCGTACCATACGATCACTTGAATTTCAGGAGTATAACCGCAAAACCATGCGTCTATGTTGTTGTTTGTGGTTCCCGTTTTGCCCGCAACCTGTACGCCCGCGATTTTGGCATTTTGTCCGGTGCCGCTGTTTACGACGGTTTTTAGCATATCGTTCATCAGGTATGCCTGCTCAGGTTCGGTCACTCTTGTGCGTTTTGGCTCGAAGATAGTTTCTATGTTTTGCGCGCTCATAACTCTTCGAATGAGCGTTGGCTCAACCATCTCGCCCTGATTTGAAAATATAGAGTAGAATTTAGAAAACTCAAGCGGAGAGATCCCAAGGCTTCCAAGCGCTACAGACAGATCTTTTGGCACGTTTTTAAAGCCAAGCTCGCTTAAACGCTTATAAACCGTGTCAAGTCCGATTTCGCTAAGTAAATTTATGGTAGCTAAGTTTCTTGACTGACGAAGCGCGTCTTTAAGTGTGATATAGCCTTGAAAGCCGCCGCTATAGTTCTTAGGCTTCCACGCCTCTTGATTTTTACCCGTATCAAACACACGCGAGATATCAGCAGCCTTGCTCATCGGCGAGTAGCCCAGATCAAGCGCTATCTGGTAGATAAATGGCTTAAAGCTGGAGCCCGGTTGCCTCATACTCTGCGTAGCGCGGTTGTAGTTGCTTTTGGAGTAGTCAACTCCTCCGACAAGTGCCAAGATACCCCCATCTTTGGGTGATGTTACTACGATAGCTCCGTTTAGCACCGAAGCGTTTGCGTCCTTATCTCGCTTTAAAATTTCATTATGCCCGAATTTAAGCGCCTCTATCGCCATATCCTGAATCTTTAGATCAACGCTTGTTTCGATGATATATCCGCCCGTTTTTATGTCGTTAAAGTGTTTTGAAGCCTCTTTTATAACCTCATCTACGATATAAGGAGCTTTGTTTTGCGTAAGGGTATCATCATATACTACAGGCGTTTCCATGAGAGACTTTTCATACTCTTCTTTATTTATCCAGCCAAGTATATTCAGCCTCCAAAGAACGTTGTTTGCGCGACTTAGCGACAAGTCAAGATGTCTGGTAGGATCGTATGTGCTTGGAGCTTTTGGAAGACCCACGAGTATGGCTATCTCTTTTAGGCTAAGTTCGTTTAGCTCCTTTCTAAAATACCCCCTTGCGGCTGTTTTTATACCGTGATAACCATGTCCAAAATATACGTGATTTAGGTATCGCTCTAAAATTTCTTCCTTGCTAAGCTCGTTTTCAAGCTTCATAGCAAGAACCATCTCTTTTATTTTTCTTGTAAATTTCTTCTCGCGGGTTAAGACCATATTTTTTACGAGCTGCTGAGTGATGGTGCTAGCACCTTCTACAAGCTTTCTGGCTTTGATGTCTTTTATGATCGCTCTTGTGATGGCTTCGGGATTTACTCCGCCATGCTCAAAAAAGCTCGTATCTTCGATCGCCACAAGAGCTTCTATGAGGCGCGGAGGTATCTCGTCGTATCTTGCGTAAATTCTATTTTCTTCATCAAAGATATTAGCGATTAGCTCGCCGTTTCTATCGTAAATTTGAGTCGTTAGTTTTGGCTTAAATTCGATGATGTTTGTCGCATCAAATCGAATTTGCGAGTAAAGATAGATAATTGCCGCGGACGCGGAAACAAATACGATAAAAAGAAACGAAACTATATATCTCATAAAAATGCCTTTAATTGTTCGTAGTTTAACCCTCTGGCTGTGCTTTCGTTGCCTGTTTGTTTTAGGATGTATTTTTTGTTAAAGCCCTCTATCATCATGGCTCCGGCTTTGCCTTGCCACTCGTTGCTTTTGATGTAGGCCTCAAGCTCTTTTTCGTCAAATTTGCCAAACTCATAGGCCGCCACGCTTACGTTTATAAGCTCGAAATTTTCGCCTAAAAATATCATTGCGGTTATTATCTTAGTTACGCTTTCGCTTTGTAAATTTAGCATTCTGATAGCATCTTTGGCATCTTTTGCCTTGCCTAAAATTTCATTCCCACACACGACAGCGCTATCTGCAAGAAGTATATTTTTTAAATTTGGATAGGCTTTTAAAAACTGCTCTTTTTTGCTTTGAACAATTTTTAGGACATAGCTTGCAGGAGGCAGTTTTTTACTTATGCCGCTTTCGTCAAATTCAAAGGAAACTTGCTTGAAAGTTACTCTGTTTTCTTCTAAAATTTTAGCTCTAGTAACTGAACTTGAAGCTAAAATTATCATTAAAACCCCCTATATGCGACACCAAGATAGGTCGCAAATAAAGCCGCAACAACGTTAAGCGGTATGAAATAATAAATTATTACGATTAAATTTTCGTGAAGCTCTATATACTCGCTGTCATCGATTGATTTGATAGCTTTTTTTAGCCTATATGTTACGTAAAGGACGTTTATGAGCAAGAAGGCAAATATCGTCCATTTTGTCGCTATTATCGTGTTTGACATAGGATCTGCGATCTTTGAATAGTCGCTATCCTTGATAAGAATGCCCGTTACCGCCATCACCGATAAAGCCGCATAAACCGCGTATCCAAGGCGCTTAAGAGCCTCTATAACCATCAGGTATCTTTTGTGGTTGTTTGCTATGCCTTGCATGAAAAATTTACACATAAACCAAAAGCAAGCCTGAAATCCTATAAATACTATAGTCGCGCTTATGTGCAAAAACGGAATTATATGGCTTAACTTTGCAAATGCGATGTTAAATTCGGGCATTTTTATCCTTTTAAAAATAATACGGCAAAGGACGCAAGCTATCTTTGCTCATTATGCTAGTTTTTCTTTTGCGAATTTCACCGCTGCCTCTTTTGCTTCGTTCATTTTGCCGATGTCTTTTCCGCCTGCGGTAGCAAAGTCATCTCTTCCTCCGCCGTTGCCGCCTAAAATTTGAGCTATAAATTTAACCCATTCTCCGGCTTTTAAATTTGCGTTTTTGACTCCTGCGACGATTATCGCTTTGCCTTCTTTTTCCTGCATAAACAGCACTGCAACGCGTTCGTTCGCATTTTTTATCTCATCGATTGCGGTTTTGATATCTCCGCCCTGAAGGATCTCGACTCCAAATTTTACGCCGTTTAGCTCGCTTAAATTTATGGCTTTTGACCCGCCTGCGTTTTTAAGCTCGTCTTTTAGCGCCTTTATCTCGTTTTTTAGTTTTTTAACCGCATTTATAGGCTCGACGCTTTTTAGCTCGGATTTTAGCTCGTCAAGTTCGGCTCTAAACTCTCTTGCTAAATTTAGCGCAGCTTTAGAGCAAACCGCCTCTATTCTTCTTACGCCCGCACTTACTCCGCTTTCTTTAACGATAAAAAAGGCTCCGATCTCGCTTATATCTTTTACGTGCGTTCCTCCGCAAAGCTCTTTACTTACATCGCCAAAGCTTAGCACGCGCACTTTTTCGCCGTATTTCTCGCCAAATAGAGCTATAGCTCCGCTATTTTTGGCTTCATCTAAGTCCATGATCTCTATTTTGGCTTGTGCTCCTTTTGCTATCGCGTTATTTACGAAGTTTTCTATCTTCTCAAGCTCTTTGCTGGTTAGCGCTTTAGGATGCGAGAAGTCAAACCTAAGCTTATTTGCCTCTACGCTTGAGCCGGCTTGTGCTATATGACTGCCTAAAATTTTAATCAAAGCCGAGTGCAAAAGGTGAGTTGCGCTGTGGTGGCGCGCTATCTCGCTTCTTTCGTTAGAAACTTTCGCCTCAACTTCATCTCCTGCTTTTAACTCTTTGGTAACTGAAATTTGAGATAAATTTAGCCCAAAGAATTTTTGCGTATCAAGCACTTTGGCTCTGTTTAAAATTTCGCCCGCATCTCCGCATTGACCGCCGCTTTGAGCATAAAACGGCGTTACATCAAGCATGATCCAGCCAACTTCGCCCGCTTTTAAGCTTGAAACGCGTTTGAAATCATCATCAAGCAGAGCTAAAATTTTGCTCTTTTGCTCTAAGGTTTCATACCCGCTAAATCTATTTTCGCCAAATTCCTCTAAAAGCTCTTTAAAATCGCCTTTTGCGCTCTTATCTCCGCTTCCTTTCCATGCGGCTTTTGCACGAGTTTTTTGCTCGTTCATAAGCTCATCAAACCTTGCCTCATCAACTTTTAATCCCTTGTCTCTAAGCATGTCTGCAGTTAGATCAAGCGGGAAGCCGAAAGTATCATAAAGCTTAAATGCCGCATCTCCGCTAAAAATTTCTTTTGTTTTTGCCAGTTCATCGTTAAATAGCTCAAGACCCGAAGCGATAGTGGTTAAAAATCTCTCCTCTTCAAGGCGAATTTGCTCTTTAACCGCATCTTTTTTCTCGTTTAGATAAGTGTAGTGAGAGCCCATCAGCTCGCATACTTGATCAACCAGCCTATACATAAACGGCTCTTTAATACCAAGTAGGTATCCGTGGCGAATCGCGCGACGTAAAATTCTTCTTAGGACGTATCCGCGCCCTTCTTTGTCAAAGCCTACGCCTTGAGCAAGCAGGAATGTAACCGAGCGTATATGATCGCTAATCACACGGTAACTAGCACCGCTTTCGTATTTGTAAGGTTTGCCGCAAATTTTAGCCACTTCATTTATAATCGGCATGAAAAGTGAGCTATCGTAGTTGCTAAATTTGCCTTCCATTATCGCAGTTACGCGCTCTAAACCCATACCGGTATCAATTGACGGTTTTGGAAGCGGAGTTAGCTTGCCGTCCGCGCTTCTTTCGTATTGCATAAAGACAAGGTTCCAAATTTCAAGAAACCTATCGCCATCTCCACCCATATAGTCCTCGTCTGAGTTAAAGTGCTCCGCTCCTTGATCGTAAAAAATCTCCGAACAAGGGCCGCAAGGACCCGTATCGCCCATCTGCCAGAAGTTATCTTTGTCGCCAAATTTGTAAATTCTATCTTTTGATATGTGCTCTTGCCACATAGCATAAGCCTCGTTGTCGCTTTCATGAACCGTGACATAGAGGCGATCTTTAGGCAGCTTTAGCACATCTGTAACAAATTCCCAAGCGTAAGCGATCGCGTCTTTTTTAAAGTATTCGCCAAAACTGAAATTTCCAAGCATTTCAAAAAACGTGTGGTGGCGCGCAGTATAGCCCACATTATCAAGATCGTTATGCTTACCGCCCGCTCTTATGCAGGTTTGGCAACTAGTGCGGATAGGCGGAGTAGGGCGTGGAACTTCGCCTGTGAATATGCTTTTAAAAGGCACCATTCCCGCGTTTGTAAAAAGTAACGTCGCATCGTTTGGCACAAGTGGCGATGAAGGTATGATCTCGTGACCTTTGCTTGCAAAATAATCCAAATAAGCCTGTCTGATATCCATAATTTTTCCTATCAAATTTTATAAAATAGTGCTGATTTTACCATATTTTTCATTAAATTTTTAAAGGCTTGGTTTTAAAGTTAGAGGTAAGAGGGTTTGAAATTTGTTACATTGTAAAATATATTTTACGAAATTTAAAGTGGATTAAACATATAATTACCAAAATAAAATATAATGTCTATCAAAAAACGGATGAGATTATGAAAAAACGCCTTGCGATCATAGGCTTTGAAGATACCGGCAAAATGCACTATAACGAGCTTAGAAGATCTGATGATTTTGAACTAGTGGGAATTTATAGTAATAAATGCGGCGATAATCATGCCAGAGTTGAAATTTACGATGATATAAACGAGCTTTTTGAGATAACAAATCCCGAAGCGCTTATAATAACTGACGGAATAGAGTATTTTGATCTGTTTTCAAAGTGCGTAAAAGCATCTAAATTTATCTTTATAAACGCACCTTTGGCTAAAAGCAGTAGCGCTATTCAGGAGATGAAATACTGCTCGAATTTAAGCGGAGCCGTAAGTGCTATGTGCCTTTGCGATAGATTTAACCCTGTGATAGCCTCTTTAAAAAAATCTCTTGAAAAAGAGGAGAAAATTTACTCTATAAATATTACTTGCGGTATTTGCAAGGATGAAAATTTGTCTATGCAAATGCTTTATAATATCGATTTGGCAAGGTATTTAACAAGCAGTGAAGTGGGGGGATTTTTTAAATTCGAATCCAAAAACGACAACAAAAAAGAGGCTCTTAGTATGCTTTATGAGCTAAAGATGAAAAATCAAGCTTTGGTTAGTATTCACGGCTCAAAAGAGTATCCTATCAACCGTTTTATAGTGGAAGTAGCGGCAAAGAGCGGAATTTATTTTGGCGATTTGCTTGGACTCAAACTTAATAAATATACTGCCGAAGGACAGCAAAATTTGAAAGTAAATTGTGATATATCGCCTGCAAGAATGGCTCAGATAGAATTTGGTAAGCTTTGCGAATTGGGAAAATTCGAAAATTTGGCAAGCTTTGACGAGGTGCTTAAGGTTTATGGAGTGTGCGCATGAAAAGGCTTTTGTTGCTTTTAAATATGGGCGGACCAAATAATCTTAGCGAGGTTGAGGTATTTTTAAAAAATATGTTTAACGACCCCTGTATATTAGGGATTAAAAATAAATTTTTGCGTAAATTTATAGCCTTTATGATAACTCGCTCTAGGCTTAAAGAGGCTACGCATAACTACGAACAAATCGGAGGCAAGTCGCCTATTTGCGAGATAACCCAAAAGCTATGCGGTAAAATTTCAAGCTTAAGCGATGAATTTGATGCGGTTGATTTTGCTATGAACTACACGCCGCCTTTTGCAAAAGAGGTGCTTAAAAAGTATGAAAATTTTGATGAGATTATAGTTTTGCCTTTATATCCTCATCACTCTATAACAACCGTGGTTTCAAGCTTAAATGACTTTAACAAAGCGTTTGAGGAGCTAAATTTAAAGGCTAAAGTGAAAATCATAGAGCCGTTTTATAAAGATGAGCTTTATAATCAGGTCATAGTAAATTCTATAAAAAATATGGTAAGGGATTTAAAAACAGAGGAGATAACGCTTATATTTTCGGCTCACTCTTTGCCTCAAAAGATTATAGATAATGGCGATGTTTATGAAAAGCATACTTTAGAGCATGTTGAAATTCTTTCTGCTTTAATCAATAAAGAGATGAAATTTAAAGAAATTCGCGTTGCTTATCAGTCGCGTTTAGGACCGGTAAAATGGCTTGAGCCGGCACTTGGCGATGAACTGGCAAAACTTGAAAATAAAAAAGCGCTAATCTATCCTATATCCTTTTGTATAGATAATTCAGAGAGCGTTTTTGAGCTGGCAAAAGAGTATAAAGATGTAGCCAATGAGCTTAAATTTGAGTATTATGATGTTGTTACTTGCCCTAACGACAGCGAAGAATTTGCTAAATTTTTAATTCAAATAGCCTTAAAATAAATTTATTATCATTAAAATCTTAACTGTATAAATTAAAAAATATATTTTATTATATGGTTAAGATTTAATATCTTACATTCTCATATCGTCTATTTTTATCAATAATTCTAAAATTTAAATACTTAATATAAAATTTTTAAATCCCTAAATATAGGCAATTAATACTAATTAAATTCAAATAATATTAAATAAATATTAAATTTATAAATTGATTTTTTTTCTTAATAAATTTATTTAAATTTAAGCAGATATATGCAAATATAGCATATCTAATATATGCCGTATTTGCATATATAAAAAGGGGAAAACATGACAAAAGAAGGAAAAGTAATCTGTCCGTATTGCGGAACAGGCTGTCAGATCAAGTTGCATGTTGAAAACAATGTTATCAAATATGCAACCGGAGTTGAAGAAAATCCTGTAAATCAAGGCAATCTTTGCTTAAAAGGATTTTATGGGTGGGATTATGTAGGAGCTCCTGATAGACTCACTACCCCGCTTATAAGAAAAAAAGATGGCGTCTTTAGCAAAGATGGAGACTTGGAGGAAGCGAGTTGGGATGAGGCGCTTGATCTGGTCGTTTCAAAAATAAAAGAAGTAAAGGAAAAATACGGTCCTGATGCGATCGTGGGAAATTTCTCTGCAAGATGTACGCTTGAGGATAACTATGTCGCTCAAAAGATCATGCGTGCAGTAATAGGAACAAATAACGTAGATCACTGCGCTAGAATTTGACACGCTCCGACTGTGGCAGGTCTTGCCAAGACAATCGGTAACGGAGCCGCGACAAATAGCTTCATAGAGATAGGTCCTTACAGCAACTGCATTATGATGATCGGATCAAATCCTGAAAACGGACACCCGATAGCTGCCATGCATATTCAAAGAGCCTTAAACAGAGGTGCGAAACTAATCGTAATCGATCCGATTAAGACGGAATTTGCCAGCCGTGCGGACGTGCATTTGCAACTTGCACCAGAGCATAATATTGCTGTTATAAATGCGCTTTTATATGTCATTTTTGAAGAGGATTTAGTAAATTGGGATTTTGTAAATGAGTGCACGACCGGCGTAGAGTACGTGCGCGAAGCTGTTAGGGATTATTCACCTGAAGCGGTTGCGAAATATACAAATTTAAACCCCGAAGATATCAGAAAAGCCGCCAGAATGTATGCTACTATAAGACCTGCGGTTATTACTCATGGCATGGGTGTTACTCACTTTAACCACGGCGTAGGCGGAGTTTGTGATATATCAAATTTATTTTTACTGACCGGCAATATCGGCGAGCTTGGAAGTGGCGATCTTCCTATACGTGGTCAAGTAAACGTCCAAGGTTGTTGCGATATGGGTGTTCTTCCAAACGTATTGCCAAATTTGGGTTCAGTGACCGATCCTGAGCAGCTTGCTTGGTTTGAGAAGGTTTGGAATTTGGAGCCGGGATTTTTAAGCAACAAGATAGGCATTCATAAGACCGAAGTTCCTGACGCGATACTTGATGGAAGGGTGCATTTCTTCTGGACAATGGGTGAAAATCCCGTAATGACCGATCCAAACACAAACCACTTCTTAAAAGCGATATCAAAAGTGGATATGTATCTTGTGCAAGATATATTCTTAACTGAAACTTCACGTAAGGCGGACGTTGTTTTGCCGGGTGTCGCAAGTAGTGAAAAGGAAGGTCTCTTTGCCAACGCAGAGCGCCGTGTGCAGCATAATGAAGCTGTCATCACGCCTCCCGGAGACGCTAGACAAGACTGGTGGATCATCTGTGAGATAGCTAGAAGGCTTGGTGCCAAAGAGGGATTTAACTTCAAATCTCCTGAAGAAATTTGGGAAGAGGAACGCAAGTGCGATCCTTATAGATACGGCGGAATGAGTTATTATCGTATTAAGAAGTATTACGGGCTTCATTGGCCATGTCCTACGGAGGATGATATGGGCGGACAAAGCTTGTATCTGGACAGGAAATTTTTTACACCTGATGGCAAAGGCAAATTTGTGCCGTGTCTGCATGTAAAAAGTGTCGCCGATATAGAGCCTGCTAAAGCGGAATTTGCAAAACGAATGAATATGCCGGCTGATTATCCGATAATGGCAGGAAGTGTCGATGAGCCTGCGGATGAGGAGTATCCTATCCAGCTACTTACTACTCGCAAAGTTTATCAGTATGCAGGCGGAGCGATGACTCGTCGCTCAAAGGCGATAGAAGAAGGCGGTGACAGTGTAGGGCCTATAGCAGAGATGAGCCCTGCGCTAGCGGAGCGATACGGCATAAAACACGGTGATTTTATAAAGGCTTGGAGCAGATACGGCTACATCGTAGTTAAGGCTGATGTGACCGATATCGTGCCCGATGGAATCATACAAATGACTTATCACTACTGGGAGAGTTGCTGTAATGAGATAACAAGTAGCGGATGGGACTTTATAAGTAAAACTCCTACATTTAAAGCGGCAATTCAGATTAAAAAGATAGACGAGGATGAATTTTTACGCGTTAGGGAGTTAAAACGCGAGAAATTTCAAACAAACAAAGTGATATACGACGACTATCATCATGCTTAAAAGCGTCTTTGGTGTCGCTGATTGATTTGGCGGCACTAAATTTTAAACGGAATAAAATTTGCTTTTTATCTTTAATGATTATTTGCCGTAAGGAGAAAATTTGAAGATATCAAGCGAAAATTCCACACTTAAATTTTTAGAGGATTTAAACAACCTTTACAAGACTCAAAAAATCATTCAAAACGACAAAAGCGAATTTCAAAAAGAGCTAGAAAGCATAAATTTAAAGGCTAAAAGCTCGCTAAAGAGCATGGATGTAGATAGCTTTAGACAAAATTTAACTAAGATGGGGTCAATTAAATTTATAAGCTATCTAAACGAGCTAAAGATAGAAGAGAAGGTCGAGGCAAAGCGAGCAGAACTCATCAAAACTCTTGGGCTTGATGAAGAGAGCACTAAAAGCAAAAGCGCAAATGAGATCAAAGAGCTTCTTGGCGTGCTTGAAGATATGCTTGAAAAATTTAGAAAAGATTTACTTGCTAGAGCTCAGGATAACTCGCTTCTTGAAAAGCAACAAAAGCTTGCTAGACACGCATCGCCTTTGAATTTGGCTTTGAATATAATTTAAATTATGCTAATATTTCAGCCTTAAATTTTTATTTATAATATATTTGAGCTTGCTTTTAGCTTTAAATCTGCATTTAGACAAGCCCTGTTGTTATTTATATGGACTAAGAAATTTATAAAAGAAGTTTTGGTTGAATTTAAAAGAATTTATAAAAAATAGCGATCTTAAGCCCTACGGAGTGCTTGAAACTTTCTGGGCGGTGCTTTTAGCGCTGATCGTCTCTTCGGTTATTACTTTTATCGTTTTGGTTGTATCTATACTTTTTATAGCCATAGTTTATAACATAATGATGGAGCTTGATCTGCTTACAAGCGGAATCACCGTCTTATACGATATGGCGGTTGATTTTATGAAAAACTATATAATCATAGCCGTTACTTTTATATTTTTTTGCTCAAGAGCTTTGAAATCATATATGAAAGATCACGCGGGCTTCATATCCTACGGAGTTTCATTTACTATAGCCGTCATTTGTGCCGTGATATCTATCTCGTTTAACGCTCTTGTGTTGCTTCACTCTTTTAGTCTTGACGGACTTAGTTGGTTTGTTTATTATTTTAGCTCGATTGTCGTGATATGCGTAACGGCTTATAATCTAAGAGATATAGTAAGCGGAAATTTTATAAAAGATAGGCTTTTGATAGCAGGGCTTTTGATGGTTTTTATGGCTTGCTCGTCTATACTTCTCATGAATAGTTTGGATATCAAAATTTAAAGTTCATTTTTAGCTTTTTATTTTTCCATCAAAGCCAATAAAGTATTTTGTTTTAGAATTTTTATTAGACTGAGATTTATTTAGCGTTTTTATCTTGGGTTAAATTCTCATCGCTTGGTTTTAAAAATCCCTCTTCAATCATCAGATCAACCGTCTTTTTAAATACAGGTAGAGCACTTTGAGCTCCAAAGTGATAGTATGGTTTCTTCGGCTCTCTTGCTAAAACCCCGATAGTATAGCTGTTGCCTTCACTGTCATTTACAAATCCAAAAAACGAACCGTTATATTTGTTTGAATAACCGCCTGCAGATGCGATGTGAGCCGTGCCTGTCTTACCGCCTATTTCAAGTCCGGAAGTTTTTGTTTTTTTGCCCGTTCCGCTCTCAACGGCTTTGATGAGTATTCGCTTCATGCGTTTTGCTACATCTTGAGTGAGTACCTGCGTAGGCTCAGGATTGTTTACTACATAAAATTTACCGTTTTTGTAAAGAGAGCTCACAACTTTTGGCGTTACCATAACTCCTTTGTTGTTAAAGACGTTATATGCTTTTAAAAGCTGTATAAAAGTCGCCTGAAGCCCGTATCCGTAGCTGATAGTTGCCTTATAAATTTGCGAGTTTAGCTTTGCTACGGGAGGCATATTGCCCACTTGTTCGTACGGCATATCGATACCCGTTTTTTGCGTGAAGCCGAAATTCAAAAGCCCCGAGTAAATTTGAGAGCCTTCAAGACGCTGGGCTATTTGTATCATGCCTATATTTGATGAGTGCGCAAGCACGTCTTCTGCGGTCATAAAGGGCTGCGGATGGGTATCTCTTATTATACGTTTGCCAAGCTGATATTTGCCGTTATAGGTGTTTATGCGCTCGAAGGGATTTAGCTTATCTTCGGCAAGCAAAAGTGCAAAAATAAACGGCTTAAATACCGAGCCCACCTCGTAAGCATATTCGGTTGCCGATGAATTTAAGGATTTATAATCTTGCTTTTTTATATTTGAAGGATTGTATCTTGAAGTAGTTGCAAGCGCCAACAGTTCGCCGGTTTTAGACTCCATAACGCCTACGATTATCTCTTTTGCGTTTAGAAATTCTTTTCTTTCGTCTATGATTTGCTCTAGCGCGCTTTGAAATTTAAGAGAAACGGTTAAGATGGTATCATACCCGTCTACGCGGTTAGCTAAATTTGAATCGCTTGTTAAGATGATGTTGTTTCCGATATCTTTGGGTCCTAAAATTTTAGCATCTTGAATGGCCGAAATGTAGTATTCGTATGACTTCTCAACTCCTTTTACGCCGGTAACTTTGGTGATATTTTCCTTTTCTATCTTTTTTACGTAGCCTATAAGCGGAGTTAAGGCATCTTTTGCCATATACTGCCTGCTTTCGCCGCTTTCGACTATACTCATGCCGCGAAGAGAGGCTATGCCGGTATTAGGATCTTCGTAAGGAACAAAAATTTTCTTTCTGTATAGCTTTCTTGCAAGTTCTTGAAGGTAAGCAGCGCCTTTGGAGTCGATCTTATAAGAGAGAGTTACAAGCCCTTTTGTGCTGTTTATGCTTTTTTTAACTTTTTTTGGATCATCTCCGCTGTAAAGTGAATAAAGCTTAATAAAGAGATCTTTTTTGTTTGGATCGATGTTTCTTGTATCAACCATCACTTTATATAGTTTTTGACTGCTTGCAACGCTAAATCCGTCTTTTGTGACTATATTGCCGCGAAGTGCGGTATTTACTTCGCTTGTTTCAAGCTTTGGCAAGCGTCTTTCGATGTTTGCCCTATAAAAGATAACCGCTAAAAATATGGATATCCCTATTAAGATCAGTGAAAATAAAATTAAAATTTTTGATTTTCTAGAGTTCATTTAAGGCTAAATTTGTGTCCTTGATATCTCTTTGTATGCGCTTAGCGCCTTGTTGCGGATTTCAAGCATTAGCTTCATGCTGGTTTCCGCCTTGCCTATAGCGATTGCGGCTTGATGAAGGTCTTTTACTTCGCCTGTTGCTAGATCGGCGATTGCTTTATCGGCATTTACTTGTACTTCGTTTAGCTCTTTAAGCGAATTATCAAGCATGGTTGCAAATTCATTTTGGTTTTTTTGGGTCAAATTTGCATTTTCTTTTTTAAATGGCGAAGCAACAGAGCTGATTTTATCGATATTTGTCATTTTTATTAACCTCTTAATAGTTCTATCGCACTTTGAGCGATCGTCTTTGCGCTTTGAAATGCAGAGACGTTTGCCTGATAGGCTCTTGTAGCCTCGATCAGATCAGCCATTTCGATGACCGGATTTATATTTGGATATGCGACGTATCCTTTGGCATTAGCGTCAGGGTGGCTTGGATCGTATTTTAGTTTAAAATCCTTATCGTCGCGCACCACTTTATCAACTACGACGCTCATTATAGCAGGTTTTGCGTCTTTTTGCCAAAAGCTATCATCAAGCGGGTTTTCATACTCAAGCATGTTCGTTTTTTTTGCGATTTGCTCATTTAGTGTGCTATCGAAATCAACCGCTTTAAATATCACTTCGCGTCGGCGATAAGGTCCGCCTTCGGCCGTTCTTGTAGTGTTTGCATTAGCTATGTTTGAGCTAATTACGTTCATTCTAAATCTCTGTGCGCTTAGTCCGTATCCGCTTATATCAAAATCGCTTAAATAACTCATCTTAATTTCCTTTAAATCTTGCTACTTGCTTCAATCACGCTTTTAAAGTTCGCGCTATCGCGCTTCATTGCGTTATCAAGCGCAGTTATCATGATCGCATTTTTGCTAAGCTCGGTTGTCTCTACATCAAGATCGACCGTGTTGCCGTCATTTCTAGCCATGTGTCCGTCACGAAGAAAGATCGTAGCTAGCTTTGAGTTGGGAAATTTTACCTTTGGCAAATGAGCCTCGTCAGTATTGGCAAGCTCAAGCTCTTTGCTTTCTTTTTTGCCGTAAATTTCAGCCGCTCTTTCGCTTAGAGCGCTTTCAAATGCGATATCGCGTGATTTATAAAACGGCGTGTTGATGTTTGCGATATTGCTTGATATGAGCTGCTGGCGCAAATTTCTGCTAGCCAGTGCGCTTTCTACTAGCTGTTTTGATTTTGAACTTGATATTCCTGCAAACATCTTTAGCCTTTTTGATTAAATTTCACTAGATTTATAAGCAAGTTTTGTTCCTAAAATTCTAAATTTTAAACTAAATTTTGCAAATCTTTAAAATTTTCAAATCCGCTTGTCTCTTTTTTTAAAATTTCAAATATTTTTAAAAACTCATTGCGCTTCATAGCTTTTGCGCCCATAAATTTAAGGTGATTATTCATCACTTGACAATCAATCATAAAATCAAATTTGCCTAAAGCCTCGCAAAGCTTTATGAGAGCGACTTTTGAAGCGCCTGTTTTTAGGCTTATCATACTCTCTCCACAAAAGACTTTGCCAAAAACTAGCCCGTAAAGTCCGCCGATTAGTTTTTCATCCTCATAAACTTCCACGCTATGAGCATATCCGGCTTTAAACATGGCAGTATAGGCTTTTATGATGTTATCGCTTAGCCAAGTGTCTTCCTTTGCGGCGCGTTCGTTTTTGCAAATTTGTAAAAAACTTGCAAAGTCGTGATCAAATTTGACGTTAAATTTTTTAAGTGCGGATTTTATGCTTTTTTGGATTCTGATATCTTTTGGAAATAGCACTGCGCGCGGGTCGGGACACCACCAGCATATCGGCTCGTGCGGTAAAAACCAAGGAAAGATTCCTTTGTCGTAAGCTTGTAAAAGTGCCTCAACGCTTAAATCTCCGCCTATGCAAAGCGGAGCATTTGAAGGAGCAAGGCTTGGATCGGGGAAGTTGTAAATTCTTGTAAATTCCACTTCCAGGCTCGCTCTTATCTGTTTTATTTTGCTAATTTATCAAATTTAAAATCTAATTTGCCGTCTTTTACACCGATATTTAAAACACCGCCGTTTTTAAGCTTGCCAAACAAAATTTCCTCGCTAAGCTTGGTTGAAATTTCATCCTGGACCACGCGCTTTAGATTTCTAGCGCCAAATTCCTTGCTGTATCCTTTTTCCCAAAGGTATTTTTTGGCTTTCATGTCGGCTTTGATGACCACTTTTTTATCTTGCAAGCTTGCGCTTATCTCATCTAGTATCTTTTGAGTTATGAGGGCTAGCACATTTTCGTTTAGGTCGTTAAAATGCACTATTGCGTCGATTCTATTTCTAAATTCCGGGCTAAAGAAATTTTTAACCGCACTATCTGCTTTGCCGCTTTCATCCTTGCTAAAGCCCATTTTAGGAGCCTCTTTTGAGCCTAAATTTGATGTCATTATGATGATGGTATTTCTAAAATCGCTCTTTGCGCCGGTATTGTCGGTTAGGCTTGCACTATCAAAAATTTGTAAAAATACGTTCACAAGCTCGTCGTTTGCCTTTTCTATCTCGTCAAATAATATCACGCTATAAGGATGCTTTTTGATAGCATTTGTAAGCATGCCTCCACCTTCAAAGCCGACATACCCCGGAGGCGCTCCGATGAGTCTTGAAACGCTATGTTTTTCCATGTATTCGCTCATGTCAAAGCGCTCGAAATTTATGCCTAAATTTCTTGCCAGCGATATGGCTAGCTCGCTTTTACCGACTCCGCTTGAGCCTGTAAATAAAAACACTCCGATGGGAGAGGTTGGGTTTTTAAGCCCGGCGTATGAGCGTTTGATCGCATCGGCTAGAGTTTTAACCGCGCTATCCTGACCGAAAATTTCAGCCTTGAGTTTGCTTTCTAAATTTTTAAGAAATGAGATATTGTCAGTCTTTAAATTTGTATCAGGGATGTTTGCTATCTTGCTTACGACCGCGGTTATATCGCTTTGTTTGACCTTGGTATTTTTGGCTTGTTTTAGCGAGAGGCTGGCTCCGACTTCATCTACCAGATCAATGGCGCTATCGGGTAAAAATCTATCGTTTATATATTTTTTAGCCAACTCCACGCTTAGTTTTAAAATTTCATCGCTATATTTTACACCGTGAAATTTCTCGTATTTACTTCTAAGCCCTTTTAAAATTTCAAAGCTCTCATCTATGCTGGGCTCTTCTACGTCAAGCTTTGCAAAGCGTCTTGAGAGAGCTTTTTCTTTCTCGAAAAAGCTTCTGTATTCCGCATAAGTAGTAGCGCCGATGCAGCGAATAGCACCGCTTGCAAGGGCGGGTTTTAGTAAATTTGACATATCAAGGCTTCCGCCGCTTGTAGAGCCCGCGCCTATGATCGTGTGAATTTCATCTATAAAGATTATCGCGTTTTCTTGCTCGCTTGCCTCATCTATCACGTCTTTTAGGCGTTTTTCAAAGTCACCTCTATATTTTGTGCCTGCTATCATAGCGCCCAAGTCAAGAGCGAAAATTTGCACATCCTGAAGCTTATCGGGCACTTGTTTATTTGCAATCTTAAGCGCTAAGCCCTCAACTATGGCAGTTTTTCCGACACCCGCTTCTCCTACAAGCAAGGGATTGTTTTTCTTTCTGCGGCTTAAGGTTTGCATCATGCGTTCAAGTTCAACTTCTCTTCCGATAAGCGGATCTATCTTGCCCTCTCTTGCAAGATCGGTTAAATTTATAGAGAATTTTGATAAATTTTGAGCTTTATCGCTCTTTTCTGCTTGTTCTTGTTTTAGCTTATCCGCTTCAACTCCATAAAATTCAAGCGCTTTTGCACAAAAGCTATCCTTGCTTGTAGCGATTTTATAGAGCAGATCTTTTATTCCGATATTTTTATTTTGAGTTTTTACCTCATCGCCAAGCTCTTTGAAAATTTGCTCCAGCAAAAGGGTCATGCGAGGATGCTTAACCGGCGTTATGCGCTCGTTATTTTGCGAAAGATATTTTTTTAGGTCGTTTTTAAGAGACTCTATATCGTTAAGACCAGCTGCTATGAGTATATCTCTGCTCTCTTCGTTTAGATTTATAAGCACGAAGAGTATGTGCTCGCTAGTTAAGTATTCGTGAGAATTCGAGTAAGCAAACTGCTCCGCTTTTTCTAAAAAATAGCTTAAATTTGAATCCAGCATTACTCCTCCTCAACCTTTACTTTTAAAGGATACCCGGCGCCAATCGCAGCTTTGCGCACGTCTTCTTGCTTACTGAGTGCGATTTCCTTAGGATACACTCCACAAATCGCACTTCCTTCATTGTGCACTTTAAGCATTATCGTTATAGCGTTTTGGGCACTATGATGAAAAATTTGCGTTAATACATCAACCACAAAATCCATACTCGTAACATCATCGTTTAGCAAGATGACTTTAAATTTCTTCGGAAACTCCAACTTGTCTTTTAGGCTTGTAAATTCGTGTTCTTGCTTGCCTGTTTTAGTTGGCATTTCTAATGCGCTCCATATCCTTTTCAAGCTTGCCCATGTGAATTCCGCCAAGATAGTAAGGCACTCCGAAATTCCCACTTCCGATATCGGTTAGTGTTTGATAAATGCCGTTTTTAAGCACCATTTTAATCGGCACCGATTCAAGACGTGGATATTTGATGTCTTCAAGCAGTTGCGCGCTTATCTTGTCATTTATAGGCATATCGTTTGATATAAAATAGTAAGCGTTGTATTTTTGTGCGAAATTTTCGATTACGTACTCGTTTGTTACGTTTTCAAAATGAGTAAGTCCGATAAGTATGAAATCTTTGTCGTTTTTAAGCTGATAATCCATAAGTTCAGGCGCTTCTTTTTGGCATGGCGGACAAAAAGTTCCAAAAATATCAAACATAATGATTTTGCTTTCATCGCCTTTTATCACAAATCCGCCATCAACTCTTTTTAGAGTTAGCTCCTTGCCAAATACGCTTGTAAGCTTAATCTCTTCGCCTGTTTTGTATCCTTCTATTTTTTTAGGAGCTTTTGCGCTCTCATCCTCTTTGCCACAACCCACTAAAAATAGCGCACATAAAAGCGCTACAAATATCTTTTTCATCTCTTTCCTTTTTTTAGTTTTTATAGATTTTACGAAAAAACGCTCAAATTTGCAAGGCTAGATATATCTTTTCATGGCGGCACGAGCCTCTTTATCGGCTTCGCGTTTTTTGAGACTTTCGCGCTTATCGTGCAAATTTTTACCTTTTGCAAGAGCGACTTTTACTTTAACTATATTTTTATCGTTTAGATAAAGTACCAGCGCAACCAGCGTTAGCCCCTCTTGCGTAACCGCACCAAACAGCTTATCTATCTGCTTTTTGTGCATTAAAAGCTTCCTTGGCGCTCTTTCATCGGGTCTAAAGTGCGAATGCGTCGTATCCAAGTGGCTGATGTGAGCGTTTAGCAGAAACATCTCGCCTTTTATCACACGCACGAAGCTGTCTTTTAGATTTGCCCTTCCTGCGCGCAAAGCCTTTACTTCGCTACCTTTTAGTACGATACCCGCTTCAAAAGTTTCAAGTATAGTAAAATCATGAAGCGCTTTTTTATTTTTTGCTAAGTCCTTGCCCATTTTTCTCTCATTTCAAACAAAACACGCTGCTTCCGCTTCCGCTTAAAAACATATCTTTATATTTTTGCATTTGCGGATAAAGCTTAAAGCATGGTGCATAAAGATCGTTTAGTTCGCTGTTTTTATAGCCTGCAAGCAGTTGCTCGCTAGTCAAATTTGACATTTTGTTCGCTAAATTTGCGTCTAACCTGTTTATAAAATTTGCTCTAAATTCGCTATAAACCGCAGGAGTTGAAGCGAAAATTTCAGGAGTAAATAGCTCTAAACTTGGAATTTCATCTTTAAATTCCTCTATCACTTCGCCTATGCCGCTTACGTTTGCAGCCTCAAAATCGCTTACGAAAAACGCCACGTCAGCTCCGATTTGCTCGGCTATCTTGTAAAGTTTTTCGCGTGGAATTTTTAAATTAAGCTCCTCGTTTGTCATCTTTAAAAATGTCGCTGCGTTACTGCTTCCGCCGCCAAGTCCTGCGCCTATCGGGATGTTTTTATTGATTATGACTTTATGCGAGCTAAAGAATTCATTAAGCTCGTCTTTAAAGCCTGCGTTTTCAAGTGCTTCTTTTGCTTTTAAGACTATATTGTTTTTTATGTTTTGATTATTGCATTCTACGCTAAATTTGTCCGAGCGAACGAAATTTATATCGTCAAAAAGCCTGCGCCAAAGCACAAACCTAGAAACTATCTCATGATAGTTTCCTCTGGTTCCGATAACTTTTAAAAAGATATTTATCTTTGCAAAGCTTTTCATTTTTGTATTTTTTTACTAAGCTCGCTTAGACTTGCATCATCGGCTAAATTTATAGCCTCTTTATTTTTGCTTGCAACCTCCTGAGCAAGCTCGGAGCGTAGTATAATCATATTTTTAGGAGCCTCTATACCAAGCTTAACGCCGCTTTTTGATATGCCAACGACCGTGATCTTGATATCCTTACCAAGAAGTATGCTCTCATCTTCTTTCCTTGAAAGTATTAGCATAGTTTAGCCTTGTTTAATCGGTACGTAACCGTTTGATCTTTTATCTCAATGATGCTTAAAAATTTATCAAAAGATATTAAATATATTTTATTTTCTCTCTCTTTGAAATCCGCCGCATTTAGCTTCTTGCCGTCCATTAAGTCTCTTGTATCGCCTAGGTATTCATTGCGCGGTAGGTTTAAAATTTCAAGAGGATTGAGGAATTTTTCGTTTTCAAATTTTAGCCCGCCTTCGCTTTGTCTATGAAGCGCGCTAAGCGTAGCTTTTTGACCTAGTTTTGAGGCTAAAATTTGTGCGTAAGATCGGATGTATGAGCCTTCATTTACACTTAGCTTTACCGTTAAAAACGGATGCATATAGCTTAAAATTTGAGCTTCATATACTCTCATGATCTGCTCTTTAAGCTTAAATTCCACTCCTTCGCGAGCGAGTTTATAGGCTCTTGTGCCGTTTATATGTTTTGCGCTAAATTTTGGCGGAGTGTAAGCTATCTCTCCCGTTAAATCGCTTAAAATTCGCTTTATGTCGCTTAAATTTAGCTTTTTTACGTTTTTTACTTCGCTTATATTTTCATTATCCAGACTCTCGCTTTGTGCCCCAAACCAAATAGTAGCTATGTAAACTTTTGGCGTTTTATTTATGTAGTTAAAAAATCTAGTATAGCTTCCGAGTGCTACTAAAAGACACCCGCTTGCAAAAGGATCAAGAGTGCCTGAAAAGCCTGCCTTTTTCACGCCATATTTACGCTTTAAGCGTGTTAAAAAGCGGTTTGAGCTAACTCCTATGGGTTTATTTGCAACAAAAATCGCGTTCATACGACTTTTTCAACGAAGCTTGACATGATATCACGCTCTATGCCGCCGAAATTTATGCTGAGTTTGAGCTCTTTTTTGACTTTACTAACGCCGGTAACGCGACCTATGCCGAAAATTTTATGTTTTACCAAATCGCCTTTTTTATATTCGTTTGAAGTTTGCGTTTGGATTATAATGCTTCCGGAGCATACGCCCGCTTCATTTAAAAACCTGCTTCTTTCAAGTCTTGTGCGCTGTCCTTTGTAAAATCTTGAATTTACGCAGCTTAGCGTGAGCGTTTTTTTGGCTCTTGTTATGGCTACGTAAGCCAGTCTTCGCTCCTCTTCTATGTCGCTTCCTTCGCCGATTAGCGGGAAAAATCCCTCCTCAAGACCGATTACGAAAAGATGATCAAATTCAAGCCCTTTGCTTGCGTGTATGCTCATGATTGATATGGCGTCTTCGCTTATGCCGTCTTGCTCGCTTTGAAGAGTTAGTTCGTTTAAAAATTCTTCAAGCTCGAAATTTGGATTTTGCTTTATCTGATCTTTTATCATCGCATAAAATTCATCGATGTTTGCTACTCTTTCAGCTCCGTCAGGCAGGCTTTCGTAGTATTTTTTGATACCGAATTTCGCTTCAAGCTTATCTATGAGCTCATATAAAGAGTCGCACTCTTTCAGATCTTTTAAATTTAGGACAAATTCGTTAAGTGCGGATATGATTTTTTTGCTAAACGCTTCATCTTTTTCATCTAAATTTAAAATCGCTTCAAAAATGGAAATTTTGTTTTCGTAGGCTATCTTTTCTATTTTGGCTAGACTTACTTTGCCAAGTCCGCGTTTAGGGCGATTTATAATACGCTTGATTGAAAAATCATCGTTTTCATTTGTGATAAGCCTTAAGTAGCTGATGACGTCTTTAACTTCGGCTCTTTCATAAAATTTCACTCCGCCGACCATTTTGTAGGGGATTTTTTCTTTATTAAGACCCTCTTCAAGCGAGCGAGAAAGGGCGTTTATGCGGTACAAAACGGCTATATCGCTTGCGTCTACGCCTTTATTTAAGAGATCTTTTATATGCTTTGCTATCTTGCTAGCTTCCATACTCTCATCGTTTGACTCCAGAAACACTATCTCTTCGCCTGCTTCTTTGGTGCTTACAAGCTTCTTTCCAAGGCGGTTCCTGTTGTGATCTATGAGCTCGTTTGCAGCTTTTAAAATCGCACTTGTGGAGCGGTAGTTGTGCTCTAGCCTTACTATTTTCGTGTTTTTAAATTGATCTTTGAAATTTAAGATATTTTCTATCTTTGCGCCTCGCCAACCATAGATGCTTTGATCATCATCGCCTACTACGCAGATATTTTCGTGAGTTTTACATAGCTTGCGAAGTAGCTTATACTGCAAATCGTTTGTGTCTTGGTACTCATCTACCATTATATAGCGGTATCTTTTGGAAATTTCGTCAGCCAAGCCTTCGTTTTGATCTAAAATTTTATAGGTTAGGCAGAGTAAATCGTCAAAATCAACAAGATTGTTTGAGCTTAGATACTCTTCGTATTGTTTGTATGAATTTGCGATCTTAAGATAGTATCCGTCTTTGTTTTTGGACGTGTCACTATAAAGGCTTAAATTTGCAAATACATCCTCAACACTTAAAAGAGAGTTTTTAAAATTTGAAATTTCGCTTGATAGGGCAGGGGTTGGAATTTGGCTTTCAAAGCTTTTTAAAATTCTTTTTTTATCATCGGTATCAATTATTACGAAGCTATTTTTGCGATTAAGATTATCTATATAAAATTTTAAGAACAAAAGCCCGAATTTATGAAAGGTGCAAAGCAGGGGAGTTAAATTTTTACTATTTTCGCCAAGCATATTTATGGCTCTTGTTCGCATTTCGTTTGCGGCTTTGTTTGTAAAAGTAAGCGTAAGGGTATTTGCAGGATCTATACCTACTTCGCTTATAAGATATGCAAGGCGAGTGGTTATCGTTTTTGTTTTGCCGCTTCCTGCGCCTGCAAGTATAAGCATAGCGCCGTCTAAATGAGTTGCCGCTTCTCTTTGTTTGTCATTTAAAGATTTTAAAAATTTTTCCATTAAATTTCCAAGAAATATATTTAGTGTATTTAGATTGTAACACAACAACCTTAAAAATCAGCGTTTTTAATATCTATTTCAGTGTAATTTTAGTATTTATTACTATAATTATTCGATGCGTGATATTATAATTTTTCTTAATAATATTATGTTATCTTAAAAAAAGAAAAGAGAACAAGAGTATGATTAACGATTTTAGTAAAATTTACACTTTTATGGAGATAGTCAAAGAAAGAAGCTTTTCAAAAGCTTCAAAATCCCTTGGTATCTCTCAACCGGCAGTTACTTTACAGATCAAAAAGCTTGAGGAAATCTTAAAAGTAACTCTTATAATGCGTAAGAAAAACGGCATAATCTTAACCAGAGAGGGTGAAAAATTTTACAAACTCTGTCTTCGCTTTGAAAACGCAATGTTTAGGTTTAAGGATGAAATTTCTCATATAAAAAACGATAAAGCGCCTCTTGTTATCTCAACTACACAGCTCATAGGCGAGACTTTTATGCCGCTTATGCTTGATAAAATTTTAGAAGTGATTGACGCCGAGCTTGATATAAGGATAAAAGAACAAAACGAACTGATCGCACATTTAAAAGACAGAAGAAGCGATATCTGTATCATCTTGGAGCAGTCGCTTGATGAGAATTTGATTACTAAAAAGCTCTTTGACTACGAAATTATCTTGGTCTCAAACAAAAAACTCGTAGATAGCGTCAAGCTTGAGGAGCTTTATAAATTTAAATTTATTAAAGATAGAACCAAGTCTTATTTAAACGACTTTTTTAGCAAATACGGTATTAATTATGCCGATTTGAAAAGCGCTTATTTGCTTGACGGCTCAATAATGGTTCAACGAGCGATACTAAACAACTTTGCAGATGATTATGTAACGTTTGTGCCAAGATTTTTGGTTGAAGAGCATATTAAAAGCGGAAAGTTGTTTGAAATTAAAATGAATAAGATAAAGCTTGTAAGAACGGTTTATGCTGCTGCTCTTAAGGAAAATGAAGATGTCTTGAATAACTTTATAAAGATTAAAAACGGCTTTGAGTTTTGATTAATAAAGTATAGTAGGTTTAAAACCTACTATACTTCTACTTACTAACTAAAACGTAAATTCAAATGTAAATTTGAAGTTTCTTCCAGGTGCGTAAAATCTATTTATTCCTTTTCCTGTATCTTGATTTATTAAATTGCTTGTTCCGAAAGGTCTTATGGATCTTGCACTTTCCCAAGTCAGATATTTTTCATTAGTGATATTGTGGGCACCGAATCTCAAAGTTAAGTTTTTGATTGGACTATAAAAAGCTATCATGTCTATTGTGGTATATCCGTTACTTCTCCACTTCAGATAACTGTCTTTTTTCCCTTCTTCCTTCCAAAACATGTTGTATGTTTCCGTTTTCTTTTTAGCTGACACTCTTGAGATATATAAATCTGCTCCAAATTTTTCATTTGGTGAAATATAGCCGAGTGTATATATTGCAGTGTGAGGCTGTATAGCATTCATTGGCACCATTTTGCCTTCATCGTCTTGAACTCTTCCTTTTTGGTAAGAGTATTTTATACCTGCACTAAATCCGTGTAACGGTTTATAAATTTGATCCAAGAATAGTTTTGATTCTATTTCAAATCCTCTAACGAGAGCTTGTGATTTATTTACATTTTGCCATATAGAAAATTGCTTCCCTCGACCGCCCGGTAAAATTTTGATCTTTCCATTTTCCTCTTTTATGGCTAAATTCCCCGCATTATCAAAATTTGCTCTGCCTATAAATTCAAGGTCTAAGAAATTTTTATATCTGCTTTCAAACAAATTTAATCTTACAAAACTTGGACTATTGTGCAGAGTAAATGCTACCTCTTTTGTCTTGGCGATTTCTTGTTCTAATCCTAAATTTGGGAGCACCGTAAAATCAGGATGTTTAAAAGTAAAGTAAATTTCATCTGACGTGGGAGCCCTAAAGCCTTTTGCATATTTGAACTGCATTCTGAAATAATCAAGAGGATCTATTGTCGCAGCCAAAGAGTATGTGTGTTCTCGAAACTCTTTTGGTCGAGCTATATGAGCGATGTTTTCTTGAGGATTTATTACATCGTTGTAATGCTTTGCATCCTTGTAGACTTTAAATTTTTTCTCAAATTCTGCTAAGTCTTTATTAAACTGCTCCTCTTTACCTGGATCAAATGTAAATTCTCCTGTAGCATAGTTTGTAGATCCGTATCTCCAGTTTTTTGTAGGTCTATCATACTCTGATACTGCCGGCGGTAAGGTTTTTAGAGGCACAAATATTCCTTTTACCATATCGTTTGGAATTTTTGGAGTTGAACCAGGGATGTAGTTTGGTCTATGTTTTATCTTGTCAAATCTGTATGTAAAATCAAAACTGACATAGTTATTAACTTGAATTTCATCTCCTATGTAAAAAGATCCATTTTTTGTCTTGACGGGAATTAAAAAAGATTCTTCAGGCATTGTTATAGGACACTTATCTCCTCCGGATGCCATGGTACATTCGTCAAATACGGGAGTCGGACCTTTTATGGATAAACCAGCAAACATCTTATTCCACCACTGATGATTCTTGTAGTTTGTACCTGTTTTATTAACCATGTTTTTTTGAGAGTGAGAGTAAAGTCCTCCGTAAGTCAATGTATGCTCTATGGATTTGGTTTCAAAAGATTTGCTTGCCTCAAAATCAAGTTGTTTAGTATCTGTATTTAAATCCCTCTCTTTCCAAAGATTTGTTAGATGCCCCGGCTGATTTGGAAGTGCTACATAATAACTAGATGGATTTTTTATCTGAGCATAGTTTTTGTTTTCTGTATATGGAATAAGTTCGACATGCTCAATCACAGGGTTGCTATAACTTCTTTTTAAGACGGACAACCCTTTTGAACAATCGTAAAATTTGCAGTTTATATATACCTCGTTTCCTCTATATTCTTTAAACTGCTTACCTGTTGCTAAAATATTTCCGTGGGCATCCACTAAGTCAGGTTGTGAGTCAGAATTTTTTTGCTTTTTTGCTACTTTGACTCCATTTTTGTCTACCAAATGTCCTTCTTTATTAAAGTGTATTCCGCTAGGATTTGATATGTCCGTACATTTATCGCCTACACAGTAATCATCATTTCTTGCTCTTGTTTGTATTTTTTGATTTGAAAAATTTATTTTAAAAGTATCCCAAATAGGAGTTTCGTCAAAATTTTCATAGCCAAAGGAGACATTTTTTCTACTTGTTTTATCGTTTGTGTGTCTTATCGCTTTTTTATCATCTTTTTCATATTCTGCAATTAAATTGTATGATAAATCTTCTCCTATTGACGATGTTTTTGAATTATCGTACATTAGGGAGATACGATTTGTTTCGTTCGGATTAAAAGATAACTTAAGGAGAGTGCTATTTTTTGAAATTTTATAAGGGTCTGATTTCTCTCTTTCTTTTCCAAGTCTTAGTCCGTCATATCCTTTGTATCCATAGTTTTCAAACTCTTTTCCATTTCGTTTAGTCTTTATAAAAAGTATGTCAAACATTTTAAGCCTGGCTGCTAAAGTATGAGATTGCATAAATTGGTTGTTTTCTGTTGAATATCCACCTTTAAAACCATAAAACCAATCTTTTTCTATTAAAAAATCCCTCGCGTCTTTTGTTTCAAACATAACAGATCCGCCAAGAGAGCCACTGCCGACTTTAACAGAATCCGCGCCTTTTGATATAGTAGCTTGTTTTAAATTTTCTATCTCAACTCCGTTTCTTGTGTTATTAAAGTTGCCATATCCTTCAAATAACTCTTTAAATCCTTGTGAGCTTATCGTTTCAGCTTGACGCAGACCGTCCACCGTTATCGCGACGCGGTTTTCATCAACTCCTCTGATGGAATATCCACTGGCTCCAAAACGACCTTTCTCAACCGCGCTTACACTGGTTTCATATCTAACCAAATCCCTTGTATCTGAAACCTGCTCTTTGGTTAATGTTTTACTACTTTTTTTGATCTCTCCGACTTTCTTTTGTAAAGGATCGTCTTCAGGACTATCTGTTATAGTTACCCCTCCTAACTCCACTTGATCTACATTTTTGTCCTCCCCTTGTAAATTTAAGCCCATTCCCAAGATGGCTAGAGCGACTAATGAAAATTTAAGTTTTCCCATATATTAAGCCTTTTTGAAGTTGATAAAATTTGTAATTACAATATTCGTTATTATAAAGCAGACAATGATAATAAATATTAGTTTAAACACATATTAAATATATTATTTATGTCGGATAAAATATGAAATTTTATTTTGTGTTAGTATAAAAGCAAATAGAAAAGCTTTATTTCTTAAAAAGCTCTCTATTTTTTGGATTTGACATGAACATTGACATGGATTTTTCCGTTTTGTTTTTGTTTTCTTTTTCTTTATGAATTGCAAAATTTATTAAAATCGGGCTGTTTTCAACCAAAATTTGAACTATCGCACCAAGCGGAAAACTAACGAAAGAGGCGAAATTATCCGCCCCAAAACCCGCTTCAAAGCTAAGCTCATCCCCACTAAGTCTTGCGCTTTGAAACGTATATCCGTCAAGTGTAAAAACTATCACCGGAGGCCTAAACACCGAGCTTATCTCTGTGGGTAGTTCGGGATTAAATTTAACCAAGTCCAAATTTGCCATCACGGAAAACGGCTGATCGTTTTGCAAAAGATAATCAATGCACTCATAAACGTGCATTTTCATAAGTAGTCCGAATTTCTCGTCGTCTAAGATATCCTCTAGCATTTTAACTCCTCAAATTCATCAACAAGCTTCTTAACCTCTTTTATGCCGATATCCCAAAATTTCTCGCTCTCTATATCAAAGCCAAATTTTGCAACCATATCTTTTGGGCTCATACTTCCGCCAAGACTTAAAAATTCAGTATAAATTTCCACGAAATTTTTGCATTTTCCGCTTTTGTAAAGTCCAAATATCGCAAGAACTAAAAGCTGCGCATAAGAGTAGGCATAACAATAAAACGGCGAGTGTATGAAGTGCGGTATATAGCTCCACCAAATTTTATAATAATCATTTAAGGTAACGCTTTTGCCAAACATCTTTTTGCTCTCTTCAAGCCAAATTTTGTTTAGCTCCTCAAGTGAAATTTCACCTTCATACGCATGAACTCTGCGCTCGAAAGTAGTAAAATTTATCTGGCGATAAAGCGTGGCAAATATATCTTCTATCTTTCCTGCCAGAAGTGAAATTTTGTCTTTATCGCTTAAATCTTTCTTGATGTAGTCAAACACAAGCATCTCGCAAAATACCGATGCGGTCTCGGCCGTAGTAAGCGGCGTATCCGAATTTAAGTAGCCTACCTTGTAAGATAAATGCTGATGTATAGCATGACCCAGCTCGTGAGCCAAGGTAAAAAGATCTCTTCTGCCGTCCGTGTGATTTAGCAGCACATAAGGATGAGCGTCGCTTGAGCCTGAGTGGCTAAATGCTCCTCCGCGCTTGTTTGGCGTAGGATAGACATCGCACCAGCCTTCTTCAAACGCTCTTTTGGCGATCTTTGCAAATTCGGGACTAAAGTCGTTAAACGCTTTTAAAACTATCTGTTTGCATTTGTCGAATTTATACTCGCCGTCTCCTTCAAGAGGTGCGTATCTATCGTAATCATAAAGCTTTTTATAGCCTAAAATTTTACGCTTCTTTTCATAAAATTTACTAACTAAATTAAAATTTTTCTCAGCTGTTTTTATGAGCGCATCTACGCTTTGCTTTGTGATCTGGTTGCTTTCGTGTCTTGGCTCTTCGGCGCTTTTGTATTTGCGTAGCTCGCAGCTTGTTTTTAGGCTTGTTTTTATCATATTATATATGTATCCAAGCAAATGCTGATTTTTAGCTAGCGTATCGCTTAATGATTTTGCCGCAAGCTTTCGCACGCTTCTATCTTTATCGTGAAGCTTGCTTAAAATTTGCTCTTCGCTTAAAAGCTCATTTTTGAATTTAAATTTAAGATTACTCATTGTTTCGTCAAATAGTCTTGCAAAGCCGTCTCTTCCCGTATTTGCAGTGCGAAGCAAGACCTGCTCTTCTTTTAAGCTCAGCTGATGAGCCTTTGACTTGGCGAGATTGCTTAAATAGTATCCATGAGTTTTTGAAGCTTTTATAATCTCTTGTTGTTTTTCATCTTCAAATTCGTTAAATTTGATCTCAAAAAAGAGCAAATTTTCTTGAGCCTTTGTAGCAATCTCTTCAAATTTAGCGTAAAACGCTCCTTTTGAAGTGTCTTTAGCAAATACTAAAAAGGCATAAGTCATAACTTTTGAAATTTTAGCAAGCAGTTTTTCATATTCGCTAAACGCTTTTAAAAATTCATTTGTATTTAAATTTGCAAATTTATCCGAATAAGTTTTTTCAAATTTTTCACACTCTTTTTTTAAGTTTAATGCTGATTTTTCAAGCTCTTTTTCATCCTTAAAAAGAGGTTTTAGATCCCAACTCGTCATATATTTTCCTTAAAATTTTTAGAGTATTTTACACAAAATTTGTCTTAAATTTATAAAAGTTATAGTTCAAAGAGGAAATTTAGCGCCAAAAAGACGCTAAATTTATTAAAGATTTATTCTGTAGTTTGTGAAGCGATAGCCGTAAATACAACGTCAGAAGAGCTATTTACCGCAGTTTCAACCGAGTCTTGTATAACTCCGATGATAAATCCTATCGCAACTACTTGCATCGCGATATCGTTTGAAATTCCAAAAAGTGCGCAAGCAAGAGGCACAAGAAGAAGCGATCCGCCCGCAACACCAGAAGCTCCGCAAGCTCCGATAGCCGAGATAAAGCTAAGAAGCAAGGCGTCTCCGAATGTTACCGTTATCTCAGGTATCGAATTAACTGCAGCAAGCGCAAGGATACTGATAGTAACGGCAGCTCCGGCCATATTTATAGTAGCTCCAAGCGGGATAGAGATAGAGTAAAGCTCCTCTTTAAGACCAAGTTTTTTGCAAAGCGCGATATTTACAGGGATGTTTGCAGCCGAACTTCTTGTGAAAAACGCCGTTACGGCACTTTCTTTGATGCAAGTCATGATAAGAGGGAAAGGATTTTTCTTAGTTACCACAAAAGCTATAATCGGATTAACGATAAATGCAACTACAAGCATGGCTCCTACAAGCACGGCTATTAGCTTGAAGTAGCCTTTAAGAGCCTCAAACCCTGTTTCGTGTATACTGATGGCAACAAGTCCAAAGATACCAAAAGGTGCTAAACGAATAACAAATCTTACTATCTTAGTAACCCCCTCGCTTACGTCTGAAAATACTTTTTTAGTTTCAGCCGAGCATCCTCTCATAGCTATACCACCGCCCACAGCCCAAGCGATGATGCCTATATAGTTACCCGTAGCTATAGCTTGAAGAGGGTTTTGAACTATCTTAAACATAAGATCTTTTAAGACATCAACTACGTTTTGAGGTGCGCTCATGGCAGCACTCTCAATCCCTTTTAGCACAAGTTCGACAGGAAAAAGAAAACTAGTCGCAACAGCAACGCAAGCTGCTAAAAATGTACTAATAAGATATAAAACAACGACTTTTTGCATGCCTTTTGCGTTGCCAAAGTCTTTGGTTATTATCGAAGTTGCAACAAGAACGAAGATCAAGATAGGTGCAACTGCCTTTAAAGCACCGACAAATAAACTTCCAAGTATCGAGATGGAATTTACGATTTTATTAGCAAGTTCGGCAGATTCACCGCCCGAAACAACTTGGGCATTACCCCAAAAGCCTATAACGGCGCCCAGAAGAATTCCGATTAGAATTTGAACGATTAGGTTTCCGTCGGCAAATTTTCTTGCCATATTGCAAACTGCACTCATGTGTTTACCTTAAATTTAAATTTGAAAAAGCCTAGTATAGCAAACAAACCTGAAATTTTAAACAAATTCTAAGCGATTAATATGGATTTTATTTTGAAATGTTACAATTTCAAAGTTTTAAAAATACCCATTTTAAGGAAAAATATGTATCTATTTACATCTGAAGTCGTAAGCCCGGGGCATCCTGATAAATGCGCAGATATCATAGCAGATAGCATCGTGGATACCATCTTGACTCAAGATCCAAACGGAAGAGTCGCAAGCGAGGTTTTTGTAGCGGGCAAAAATGTAATAATCGGCGGAGAGATAAATTCGAAAGTAAAATTAAGTTTTAAGGATTATGAAGCCATAGTCAAACATGCGCTAGCTAAAATAGGGTATGACGGCAAGTCAAATTTCACTAAAGAGCAGTGTTTGCACCCTGATGATATCGAAGTTAAAGTTTGCATTAATCAGCAAAGTAGCGATATCAATCAAGGCGTAGATCAAGCTAGCGGCGAGATAGGGGCAGGCGATCAGGGCATAATGTTTGGTTTTGCAAGTTGCGAAGCGAGCGAATATATGCCAGCGGCTATTACTTACGCAAGAATGCTTTGCGATAAAGTGTATAAATTTGCCAAAGCAAATCCCGACAAGCTTGGAGTTGATATCAAAACTCAGGTTACTATTGATTACGGCACCAAGGATAACTTTGAAAATTGTAAGCCCGAAAGCATACATACCATAGTGGTTTCGGCTCCTTGCGTAGAGACAATGAAGATAGAAGAGCTTAGAGCTCTTGTACAAGAACTTATAGACGGCTCAAATTTACCAAAAGAACTTTACAAAAAAGAAAAGACACTTATTTATATAAATCCTACGGGCAGATACGTAAATCACAGCTCGCTTCACGATAGCGGCTTGACAGGCAGAAAGCTTATCGTAGATAGCTTTGGCGGATACGCTCCGATAGGAGGCGGTGCTCAAAGCTCAAAAGACTATACGAAAGTTGATCGTAGCGGACTGTATGCTGCTAGATGGATAGCTAAAAATATTGTTGCTGCAGGACTTGCTAAAAAGTGCATAGTGCAACTAAGCTACGCTATCGGAGTTGCTAAGCCCACTTCCGTTAGTGTAGATACTATGGGAACGCATATAGAAGGCGTAAATGACGATAAATTATCTGCTTTTGTAAGCGAAAATTTCTCTTTGACTCCACGCTGGATAAAGGATAAATTCGGACTTGATAAACCCGGCAAAGATACGTTTTTATACGCAAAGGTAGCCGCAAAAGGACAAGTCGGAAATGCTAAATATCCTTGGGAGAAACTTGACGCGATAGATACGTTTAAGGCTTTAATTCCTCATAAATAACGGACTTGGAATAAATTTTCTTAGCCTGCTTCAGTAACATACTGCTCTGTATGACTCTTTGTAGGCAAGAAAATTTCTTTTAAACTACTCTGATTCTGTCTTGAATATAAAATTTAAATCTTACTTCTTAAAATTTGCTATTCAAAATTTTCTTTATCAAACTCTCTTTTGGTGTTATAACCTCGCTTTTTGAGCCGTTTACGCTGTGATAAATAGTTTTATTATATTTGGTTGAGTAGTATTTAAGCAAAAGGCGCTGTAAATTTGGCTCTGTTGAAGGCACGAACCAGCCGTTGTTTGTGATGGCTATCATTACGTCAAACTCACCCTTAAACAGTTCGTCTCGCGTAGCTTCATAGCAAATCGCATTGCGAATTTTAACTCCGTCTATCTCATAATCGCTAACCGAATTTGCGGTTTTAAAGTCCTTGCCGCCACCAAAAAAGAGCTTATTTATCAAATTTTTCATAAAATTTGGAAGTGGAATTTCTTCGCCGAAGGGTACTAGCACAAGCTTATCAAAGCGTTTCATTTCGCCTTTATCAAAGAAAAAAGTCGAGTTATAGCTTTGAGAATTTTCGTAAGCAAGAGCGCCTGCGATGATAGCGATTTTTTGAGATTTCTCTTTAAGCTCGGCAGTTAAATTTCGCTCCTGCGTCATAAATGTCGGAAATACACTCTCAGGCATAATTATAGCTCTTTTGCCCTCATTTATCGCCTCATCTATCATCTTTAAATTTTCATTTATAAACTCGTTTTTAAGTGATTTTTCCCATTTTAAAGCTTGAGGGACATTTGTGGCTGTAAGAGCTACTTCAAAAGGTAAAATTTTAGCTTTAGCATCATCATACTGAACAGCAAAAAGTAAAAGCGTGATGAAAGCTAAAAATTTAAGCTTGGTTTTTATGTAAAACAGCGATAAAATCGCACTAAATACAAAAACAAGCCCGTATAAATTCGGCTTAAAAATTCCAACAACAAATATCACCTCAAAATTTAGCCAGTTGAAATTAAAAGGATGCAAATTTGAAATTAAAATAAGTAAGACCGCTTTAAGCCAAATTTGATTAGGAATTCCTGCGATAAAAAACATAACTCCATACACGATACCAATAAATAAAATTTCAATCGGGATTAGATAGCCAAAGTCGTAATAAATAAGGCTAAAACTGATCCAATAAAACCACAAAATTCCTACGAAAAATCCTGTCGTAAAAAACTCATAGCGATTGAATTTAAAAAGTAGGTAAAAGCCTAAAATGGCAAGAAACGGCGAGATGAAATTTAGCACTTCAGAATCAAAAAGCGAAAGAAATATAAAATTTGATATCAAAAATGCACTAAAAAAGGCTTTTCTTATAATTTTAGTGCTAAAATATTTGATTAAAAAATTTTTTACTAAGGAATACAATGCAAGAAGGCAATTTTTTAGCTTCATTACTACCTCTGATCGTGCTTTTCGCGATTTTTTACTTTTTGGTTATCAGACCGCAGCAAAAACAGCAAAAAGAGCATCAAAAGATGCTTGCAGCCCTAGAAAAGGGCGATAAGATCATCACTGCGGGCGGACTTTATTGTGAAGTCATAAAACCTGAAGACGATTTTATCAAAGTTAAACTTAATGACGATGTAATAGTGCGCATAGGACGCGAGTTTGTCGCTAGAAAAATCGAGACCAAAGTCAATGCGTAGCGCAAAGGTAACATATAGGCTCGTTATATTTATCATCGCTTTGGTTTTAGGTATAGGCTTTTCCGCACCTTCGTTTTTTAAGGATATGGGCGGAGCTAAGATTAGCCTCGGGCTTGATCTTCAGGGCGGACTTCATATGCTACTTGGCGTAGAGACCGAGGAGGCGATACACTCTAAAGTAAAATCAATCGCTTCAAGCATTAACTACTATGCAGGCAAAGAAGATATCCTGATAGATAACTTCAAAATTCGTCAAGATTATGTAAATTTTGAGCTTTTAGATAGCGATGATCAGCGCAAGATAGATGACATGCTTAAGGAGATAAAAGGGCTTGATGTAACCAAAGAAGCCCTCAAATACACCATAAGGCTAAGTGATAGCGAAAAGGCTGAAACAATAGAGTATGCCATAAATCAAGCTGTTGAAACCATAAGAAATAGGCTTGATCAGTTTGGTTTGGCAGAACCTACCGTGGCAAGACAAGGCGAAGAAAAGATACTTGTAGAGCTTCCGGGCGTAAAAACACAAGCCGACGAGCAGCGCGCTAGAGAGTTAATCGCAAAAGCGGCGCATTTGCAACTGATGGCTCTTGATGAGAAAAGACAACCACAGGCAAATACTCTAAGCGCCGCAGAGGCCGAAAGCTACGGTAGTATCGTTTATCCTGACGTTAAAAATGAGCAACAAAAATACGCAGTAAAAAATATCCCCGTTCTTGACGGTTCTATGCTAACTGACGCCAGAGTGGCTTTTGATCAGCGCACGAACGCTCCCGTGATCAGCTTTACGCTAAATGCCGAAGGTGCTAGAATTTTTGGTGATTTTACGGGTGCAAATGTCGGCAAGCGTCTTGCTATAGTGCTTGACGGCAAGGTTTATTCCGCACCTGTTATAAATGAGCGCATAGGCGGAGGAAACGGACAGATAAGCGGCGGATTTAGCGTAGAAGAAGCTCATGACGTGGCTATCGCTCTTAGAAGCGGTGCGCTTTTAGCTCCCGTAAAGATGCTTGAAAAAAGAAGTATCGGGCCAAGTTTGGGCGCTGATAGTATAAACCAAAGTATGACGGCTCTTGCAAGCGCAGGAGTGCTTGTAGTGCTATTTATGATAGTTTATTACGGATTTGCGGGAATTTTGGCAAATTTTGCTCTGATCGCAAATATCTTGATACTTGTTGCTGTTATGGCTATGTTTGGTGCCACTTTAACCCTGCCTGGCATGGCGGGCGTGGTTTTAACCATAGGTATGGCGGTTGACGCAAACGTAATTATAAACGAGCGTATAAGGGAATTTTTACGAGATGGGCACGGTATAGCGGCAAGCGTCAAAAAGGGCTATGAAAATGCCATGAGTGCGATAATAGACGCAAATTTAACCACCCTAATAACATCTGCAGTTCTTTACGCATACGGCACGGGTCCCGTTAAGGGGTTTGCCGTAACTATGAGTATAGGTATCCTAGCTTCCATGCTTACCGCCATACTCGGTACTCGCGGAATGTTTGACGCGCTTATGAACAGGATAGAAAAAAGCGGCAATACGCAAATTTGGTTTGGTTACAAGAGAGGATAATAATGCAAATTTTTTCAAAAGCACATGTTTATGATTTTATGGGCAAGCGTTATATTGCTCTTGCGTTTTCCGCTATCTTGTTTTTCGGTTCGATTTTTTTGCTTGTTACCAAGGGGCTAAACTACGGTATCGATTTTTCTGGCGGAACGCTTATACAAGTAAAATATGAAGACAAAGCGCCTCTTGATAAGATTAGGGCGGCACTTGCTACCGATGAGACGTTTAAAAACGCTTCGGTTACCGAATTTGGCTCTGATAGCGAAGTTGTTATTAGATTTTCGTCTTCAAATTCAAGTATCGGAAGCGACGTGGGCGCTAGTGTAAGTGAGCTTATTAAAGATACGGGCAAATTTGAAATTCGCCGTGTAGATGTCGTAGGACCAAAAGTAGGAAGCGAGCTTAGACAAAAAGGAATGATGGCTATCGGCATATCTCTTGTGGGAATTTTACTCTATATAGCGTTTAGGTTTGAGTGGAGATTTGCGATGGCGGCGATCGCTTCTGAAATTCATGACGTTGTAATTACTCTTGGAGCTATTAGTCTTTTTGGCATAGATGTGAATTTAGACACTCTTGCGGCTATTCTTACGGTAGTCGGATATTCGCTAAATGATACTATTATCATATTTGACCGCATTAGAGAGGGTATTAAAACCAGTAAGAACTCGGATCTTGACGTTATCATCAACGAATCGGTTTCTGCAACTCTTTCAAGGACTATATTAACCTCAGGAACGACTTTGGTTGTCGTTGTTATATTATTCCTTTATGGCGGCGACATGATAAACGGCTTTGCCTTAGCGCTTATAGTGGGAATTTTAGCAGGTACTATCAGCTCTATTTATATCGCTTCTCCGATACTTCTTTGGTTTAAGTTTAGCGTAGATAACTATAGGGCCAAAGAGGCTGAAAAGATGAAAGTAAGAAAAGAGCGAGAGCGACATAGGGCTATGTTTGAAAAAGGCGTTGTGTAAGGAGGATTTATGAACTGGGGAAAAGTTGTTTATATATTTTTCGCGCTGATGAGTCTAACGACTACGGCGGGCTTTTTGTATGACAAAAACGAGATAGCGCTATTTGTAGCGGCAAGCGTAAATTTAGTCTCTACACTGCTTAAAATCGGTGTAAAAAATGTCTTATCAGCCGAACTGTTCGCTAGTTCGCTTGTGGCTGATTTGCACCTTATACCTGCGTTTGTAGTGCTTCAAACAACAGGAAATATGACCGTTGTTTATTCGCTTGCAATCGGTGCTGCCATCGCAAACTTTTTTTCACTTTCGCTTGTTCTGGTTGAAGCAGGCAAGACTCAAGAAGAATTTTAGGAGATAAAATGGCTGAAAATTTGAAGTATGACGCCTTAAAAATTGAGAAAAAATGGCAAGAAATTTGGTTAAAAGATGAAGAATTTGAGCCAAAAGATGATTATAGCTTGCCTAAAAAATATATATTAAGCATGTTTCCATACCCAAGCGGACGTATCCACATGGGGCACGTAAGAAACTACTCAATAGGCGACGTACTGGCAAGATATTATAGAAAGCAAGGCTATAACGTGCTTCATCCGATAGGATTTGATAGCTTTGGTATGCCTGCTGAAAATGCGGCTATACAGCATAAAATTCATCCTAAAATTTGGACTTATGAAAATATTGATTATATGAGAAAAGAGCTTCACTCTCTTGGATTTTCATTTTCTAAAAACCGTGAATTTGCATCGTCTGATCCGCTTTACACCAAATACGAGCAGGAATTTTTCATCAAAATGTATGAAAAGGGACTTGTTTACCGCAAGAATGCCGTGGTGAATTGGTGCGAGCACGATCAAACCGTTCTTGCAAACGAGCAGGTTGAGGATGGCTGCTGCTGGAGATGCGGAAATAGCGTGATCCAGCGTGAGTTGCCGGGGTATTATCTAAAGATAACCGATTATGCCGAGGAGCTTTTGGCCGATCTTGAAAAATTAAAAGACAAGTGGCCAAATCAAGTAATCACTATGCAGGAAAACTGGATCGGAAAGAGCTTTGGTCTAGAGTTTAAATTTAGCCTTGATGAGGCTTCAAAAGAGCTTTTAGGCGGAGAAATTCAAGGATTTGAAGTTTTTACTACTCGTCCTGATACTATTTACGGAGTTAGCTATACTGCACTTGCTCCTGAACACAAAATAGTTAAAAAGCTACTTGAGAGCGGAAATTTAAGCTATGAAGCAAATGAGAAAATAAAATCGATGCTAAATCAAAGCCCAAGAGAGCGCCAAGCAAGCGAAAAAGACGGTGTCTTTTTAGGAATTTACGTAATTCATCCTTTAACGGGCGATAAAGTGCCTGTTTGGGTTGCGAATTTTGTTTTGGCTGACTATGGAAGCGGAGCTGTTATGGCTGTTCCTGCGCATGATGAGAGAGATTTTGAATTCGCTAGTAAATTTAGCTTGCCTATTAAATGGGTAATTAAGCCTATTGATAGCGAAGCAGACAGCTCAAAAGCATTTACCGAAAGCGGAATTTGTATAAATTCGCCACTTATAAATGGACTAAATAATGAAGAAGCAAAGCTTAAGATTATAGAAAAATTTGAGAGCGAAAAAATCGGAAAAAGAGTTGTGAATTTTAAAATTCGCGACTGGGGAATTTCTCGCCAAAGATATTGGGGTGCGCCTATTCCTATGATTCATTGCGATAAGTGCGGGGTAGTTTGCGAAGATATTAAAAATTTACCCGTAACTTTACCTGATGATGTTGAGATAACGGGCGAAGGCAATCCTCTTGATAAACATCCAAAATGGAAGCATGCTAAGTGTCCAAAATGCGGCAGTGATGCGATTCGTGAAACCGATACTATGGATACGTTTTTTGAGAGTAGCTGGTATTTCGCCAGATATGCAAGCGATCATAAGACTTGGAATGAAAAAGCCTTTGATGAAAAGAGCGTAAATTACTGGATGAACGTCGATCAGTATATCGGCGGGATAGAGCATGCGATACTACATCTTTTATATGCGAGATTTTTTCAAAAGGCGCTTAGGGATCTTGGGTATTTGCGCGATGATGAGCCTTTTGAGAGGCTGCTTACTCAAGGAATGGTGTTAAAAGACGGCAAAAAGATGAGCAAAAGTAAGGGCAATGTCGTAGATCCTGACGATATAATTAAAAACTACGGAGCCGATACTGCAAGGCTGTTTATACTATTTGCCGCACCTCCTCAAAAAGAGCTTGAATGGAACGATAGCGCGGTTGAAGGTGCGTTTAGATTTTTAAATAGGCTTTATGATAAAGCAGGAAGCGTTAAGAAGTGCTCTAAAATTCCTGACATTAATCACTCTGAGCTTAATAAAGAAGAAAAATACGCTCGCGCAAAAGTCTATGAGGCGCTTAAGAAATCTCAAGAGGTATATACTCAAAGCTTTACTTTTAATACCCTCATAGCTGCGTGCATGGAGGCTTTAAACGCGGTAAATGCGCAAAGCAACGAAGATGTAACTACTGAAGCGTTTTTTATCATACTAAATTTGCTTGAGCCGATCGTGCCTCATATCGCAAACGAGTTAAGCGAAAATTTATTTAACAGAGCAAATTTTGGCACTATTGAGATAAAAGAAGAGGTGTTTGAAAAAGATAGCCTAAATTTAGCCATTACGGTAAATGGCAAAAGAAGAGGCGAGGTTGAAGTGCCAAGCGATGCTAGCGAAGCTGAAATTTTAAAATCGGCTAAAGAAGCCGTATCTAAATGGCTTGAAGGAAAAGAGCTTGTAAAAGAAATTTATGTGCAAGGAAAGCTTGTAAATTTGGTGGTAAAAGGTTAGATATGAGATTTGTAGCCGCAATTTTTATCGCTGTTTTTTTAATCGGGTGCGGATATAAGCCTGTTTCAAAGATAGCTAACGAGATAATGGATGAGAGTGTGTATGTAGATGTACTCATCGATAAATCCGAGCCCAAAAATAGCGTCTGGATAAAAGACAGCGTAAAAGAGGGCATCGTATCAAGGTTAAATAGAAATTTAAGCGACGATAAAAATGCGGGCACAACTATAATGGTACGGATAAAATCTATGAGTTTTCAACCTATGGTTTATGACGAAGAGGGTTATGCCTCTCTTTATAAAGCTATCTTAAGTTTAGAATTTGATACAAAGATGAAAAATAAAACCAGGCATAAAATAGTAACTACCGGAGAATATGATTTTACTATATCAAGAAAGATTAAAAATGTTAGATATGCAGATACTATTATTAGCGAAACGGAAAAATATGATGCAATTAGAAGCGCTTCTCAAGAGGCATTTAATGAGTATATAGCTACTCTTGCCGTTAAGGGATTTAAAGATGTCAACAAAGATTAATCAAATAATTAGAGATACCATAGGGGTTATGAAGGAGAGAAATTTAATCCTAACTCCTGATAACTATGCCGAAACATTTTGCGAGATAGCCAAGAAAAACGGTGTAGTAGTGCCTGATTGCCAGAAACTTGAGAAGTATATCTCAAGGCTAAATTCAGACTTGCAAGAGCAACTTAAAAGCAAAAAAGTTAAAAATTTAGACGAGCTTTTTGCGTTTCTTAGCGCTAGGCTAAACGCAGCAGGCTCAAACGACTCGTTAAAGCTTGTTAATGCTCTATCTTTGATGAGTAAAAGAATTCTCCAAGCCACTGCCGCGCTTCACAACAAAGAAGCTAGGAAGTTATCTGACATGAGCATAGAGGCGCTTAATCGCAAGCTTGATGTGTCTACGGTAGAAAAAGTTAAAGACAAATGGTTTGAGTTTTTGACGAATTATGACGACTCGTTTTTTAATCGTCTCAATAGCTATGGAGTTAAAAATTATGACGATATACAAAGCCTTATCATAGATCTTGATAACTCGCTTATGAGATCGCACGATAGCGCTTATATCTGCCAAAAAATGATACCTCTTATAGCTTTAATGCTAACTCCTTCGATATCAGATCAGATGGATAGTGAAATTAGCGCCTTTGAGCTAAATTTAAAAAGCGATCCGAAATCCATTGAGCAAGAGAGTGTAAAAACCGAGATACAAAAACTTGTTAAAAAGCGTATAGAGCTTGATAAGGCGGAAATTTCAAGCAAGGTTTCGGCACTAAACGAAGTGCTTGAGAGTATCAATATACGCGTTACAAATCTCATGGGTAGCTCCACCATAAGTTCAACCAAGATGCAAAGCATCAAAAGAGACTTAAGCGAGATAAATTTAAAGCAAGATAGTTTTGAGGGTATTAGAAATAAACTTATGAGCATAGCCGATATGCTTGATAGCGAGACTAGAGAGCTTGGTAATCAGATGAGCTCCAATCAAAAAACCATCAAAGAGCTTCAAGATAGGGTAAATCGACTTGAGGGTGAACTTGAGAATGTAAAAGCCGAGAGTAAAGAGGATTTCTTAACCAAAACAGCGACTAGAAGAGCTCTTATGGAAGAGCTTGATCGCAATGAAGAGGTTTATAAAAGATTTGGCACGGATTATTCAATATGCTTTTTTGATATCGATCATTTTAAGAGGATTAACGATACTTACGGGCATGAGGCGGGAGATGTTATTATAGCAAGTGTAGGCAAGATGCTTAGAAAATACTCCCGCCAAATAGATATAGTAGGTAGATACGGCGGAGAGGAATTTGTGGTGATACTTCCTCAAACTACGCCTGCAAACAGCGTGAAATTCGCAAATAAAATTCGCAAAATAATTCAAAGCTCTAAATTTATGTATAAAGATGAACGCATTAACGTAACTATAAGTTGCGGAGTTGCGGTAAGAAGCGAAAATAACGATCTAGCTTCCACTCTTGAAACGGCAGATAAAATGCTTTACGCAGCAAAACAATCAGGCAGAAATATGGTAATGCCAAAATCCAATGAAGCTTGATAAATTTTTAAACGAAAAGCCGCTTTTTTATAAAGAGATCGACTATACTCGCATGCCGCGTGCATGGGAAAGTATAAAAGATAGTCTAAATCCCTTTAAGATAATACATATAATAGGCACAAACGGTAAGGGCTCAACAGGAAGGTTTTTAGCTCAAATTCTGCATCTTCAAGGTAAGAGCGTGGGGCATTACACAAGCCCTCATATATTTGATTTTCGCGAAAGATTTTGGCTAAACGGAGATGTTGTTTCTGAAGATATTTTAGAGGCTGCGCATAAGCGTTTGCAAGCTATGCTAAGCGATGAATTTAAGATAAAAACCAGCTATTTTGAATACGCCACCTTACTTGCGGCGGTGCTATTTCATGAATGTGATTTTTTTATCTGCGAAGCCGGGATGGGAGGCGAACTTGATGCGACAAACGTCTATGAGAAGCTATTTAACATCTTCACTCCTATCGGACTTGATCATGTCGGCGTTCTTGGAAATAATATCGAAGAGATATCAACTACTAAATTTAACGCCTTAGAGCATGATGCCAAAGCTCTTTTAAGCGACAGTATGGATAAAAAAAGCGTTAAGATACTAAATCAAATCGCACAAAAAAAGAGCGCTTCGGTAAAATTTGCAAGTGAAATTTTAAATGAAGCCGACAAAGAAGCCATAGCTGAATATGCCTTGAAATTTAGCCTGCCTGAGTTTTTAGCTTCGAATTTGACATTAGCAGGAGCTGCCAGTAAGGCGCTTTTGGGTAAATTTGAGATATCTGATTTAGATGAGTTAAATTTGCACGGAAGATGCGAAAGGATAGCTTCAAATGTCTGGGTTGACGTAGGACACAACGAACTTGCGGCGTTTGCTATAGCTAAAAAATTTCGAGGCAAGAAGCTAACTCTGATCTATAACTCATTTGCCGATAAGGATTTTAAAGCGGTTTTAAAGGCGTTAAAGCCTATCATAAAAGATGTCTTAATCTACGAATACGAAAGCCCCGAAAGAGAGCTTGCGACAAATCAGATAAAGCTAGTGCTTGATGATATGGGCGTTGCTTATGATGAATTTAAGGGGTTAAAATTTACGGAGTCGCAAAAAAGCAAAGAGAAATACTTGGCTTTTGGCTCATTTTTCTTAGTTGAAGCCTTTTTAAGGCAGTTTGATGCAAGCTAGGATATATGAGTATCTTTTAAAACCAAATGAAGCCCAGATTATCGTTTGTGAAGATGATAAAGAGGCTTTGCTTATCGAAAATACGGTTAAATTTGCAGGCGTTTGTCCGTTTAGCTTGCCTGATTTTAGAGCGCATTTTGGCGATGATCTACGCTCTTTTAGTGCAGAGCTTTACGAGCTTTCGGCTAAGCTTTCTAAATTTTACGAATTTGAGGGCAAAAAGCTTCTTATAGCTCCTATTTCAACTATCTTAAACAAACTTCCCGGCAAAAAACATCTACAAAAAATTACTCTGAAATTTGGCGATAAGTTAAACTTAAACGATCTAACCGACGAGCTTATGCGCTTTGGTTACGAGCCTGTGGATATTGTTGAGAGCGAGGGCGAGTTTTGCTTGCGCGGAGATATCATTGATATATTTTGCATAGGAAGCGATGAACCTCATAGAATTTTGCTTTTTGACGATGAGATAGAAAGTATCAGAAACTACTCAACCAGCACTCAAATTTCAAACAAAACCGAACTTGAAAGCGTTGAAATTTCACCATTTATCGCAGCGCTTAGCAAGGATGAATTTGAAAAAGCAAGCCAAAAAGCGCAACAGCTAAAAAGCGAGGCTCTGATAAATGACCTTAATTCGCTTGGTTTTTGGGCGATTGATGGTTTTATAGACTATAGCAAGGAGTTTAAGACCGTCCTTGCAAAAGAGTTTAAATTCGAGGAATTTGATAGGGATACGAGCGCGCTTTATGATTTACCCGTGATTCCTGAAGCAAAAATTTACAAAGACCTATCCGTAACGCCTAATAAGGACTTTTTTGAACTTAACGCCAATAAAAATATCAAGGTCATAGCCCGAAACGACGGGCTTTTTAACTCGTTAAATTTAAGCGAATATAAAAATATAGAATTTATTAAAAGCGACATTGTCGTAAATTTAACTTCCGGTAACGAAATCATCGTTTCGCTCAATAAATTTGAAAAGAAGCGCCGCGTTAAGCGTGCAAGTTTAGTGATAGACGAGCTAAAGATAAATGACTACGTCGTGCATGAAGAGTATGGTATAGGTCGATTTGCTGGACTTGAAAAGATAACCGTGCTAGGAAGCATGCGCGAATTCGTAGTTATCGTTTATCAAAACGACGACAAGCTTCTTTTGCCTGTCGAAAACATAAATTTAATCGATCGCTATATAGCTCAAAGCGGCTGTATAGCGGCACTTGATAGGCTTGGTAAGGCTAGCTTTGCCAAGATAAAAGAAAAGGTTCGCCAAAAGCTATTCATAATCGCCTCCAAGATCATCGAACTTGCCGCTAAAAGAGAGCTGATTCGCGCCGAAATTATACAAAAAGATGATGCCGAATACTTAAATTTCTTACAAAATGCTGGCTTTGATTATACGATTGATCAAGAAAAGGCTGCAAGCGAAATTTCAAAAGATCTTGCAAGCGGTAAGGTTATGGATAGGCTTTTAAGCGGAGATGTTGGCTTTGGCAAGACTGAAATCGCGATGAATGCGATATTTAAATGTGTTAAATCAGGATTTCAGGCGCTATTTTTTGTGCCTACGACGTTGCTTTCGGCTCAGCATTTTAAGAGCTTAAAAGATAGGTTTGACAAATTTGAAATTCCGGTTTTTAGACTTGATAGATTTAGTTCGGCAAAAGAAAAATCAGCCGTCAAAAGAGCGCTTGAGGAGGGTCTAGCTTGCGTTTGCGTGGGAACTCATTCGCTTTTGGGACTTAAGGCTTTAAATTTAGGGCTTATTGTCATCGATGAAGAGCATAAATTCGGCGTTAAGCAAAAAGAGAAATTAAAAGAAATTTCAAGCAACTCGCATATCCTTTCAATGAGCGCGACACCTATCCCAAGAAGCCTAAATATGGCGCTTAGCAACGTAAAAAGCTATAGCGTGCTTCAAACTCCGCCAAGCTCTCGTTTAAACGTGAGAACAAGCGTAAGGGAGTGGGACGAAAAGGTGATTAAAGAGGCGATTTTGCGTGAGTTAAGAAGAGGCGGGCAAATTTTTTATATCCACAATCACATCGCCACTATGGATCAGGCAAAAAGGCAGATTAAGAAAATTTTGCCAAATTTGCGCATCCTTATACTTCATTCAAAGATAGATGCAAATACCACAGAAGATGAGATGATGAAATTTAAAGCGGGCGAATACGACATCTTGCTTTGCACGAGCATTGTTGAAAGCGGAATTCACCTGCCAAACGTAAATACGATAATCATAGAAAATGCGAATAAATTCGGTATGGCGGATCTTCATCAGCTAAGAGGCCGCGTGGGTAGAAGCGACAAGCAGGCGTATTGTTATTTCTTGGTTGAGGATAGAAGCGAGCTTACGCCAGAGGCCTTAAAGCGGCTTGTCGCACTTGAGAGCAATTCGTTTTTAGGCTCGGGCTCTGTGCTTGCTTATCATGATTTAGAGATTAGAGGCGGAGGAAATTTAATCGGAGAGGCTCAAAGCGGGCATATCGAGGCTATCGGGTATTCGCTTTATATTAAAATGCTTGAAGACGAGATAAATAAGCTTTTAAACAAAGAGAATTTCAAGAGTAAAAAAGTTGATCTCAAGCTCAGTATAAACGCATTTTTAAATCAAGATTTTATCCGTGAAGACAGGCTTCGTCTCGAGCTTTACCGCCGTCTTAGCAAGTGTGAAGAGGTAAGCGAAGTGCATGCCATAGAGGGTGAGCTTGAGGATAGATTCGGAAAGATTGACATTTATACCAAGCAGTTTTTATCGCTCATAATAATTAAAATTTTAGCCGCAAAAGCTGGCTTTAAGCTTATCTCAAACAGCGGTCAAAACATCGTTCTTACAAATTTAAACGACGAGAAAACGGTTTTAAAATCAAAAAGCAAAGATGATGACGATATAATAGATGAAATTTTAATCCATCTAAGAAAGGCGTCAAGATGATTGATTGGAGCTTGAGTCACGCTGCTGTTTTTAGGCGTAGGATAGGGGCTTTAAGGGCTGTGCATGAGATTGATTTTGTTGAGATTGATAACCTTGTCGGCATGGAAAGACAAAAAGAACAACTAATCGCCAACACTCAAAATTTCATTGACGGCAAAGAGGCTAATAACGCTATCTTATGGGGAGCAAGAGGATGTGGCAAGAGCAGCTTGGTAAAGGCTGTTTTTACTAAATTTCATAACGAGGGCTTAAGACTCATAGAGCTTAGAAGCGATGAACTTGAATTTATCGTTGATATCATCGATGAGGTTCGCAGAAGCAATTATAAATTTATTATTTACTGCGATGATCTAAGCTTTGAAGCGGGAGATACTAACTATAAATTTTTAAAGCCGATTTTAGAAGGCTCGATAGAAAAAGCCCCTAAAAACGTGCTCATCTACGCCACTTCAAATCGCCGTCATTTAATCAGCGAGCTAAAAAGCGACAACGAAGGCACAAGCGTAACTAGCGACGAGATCCACTATGCAGAAAGCGTGGATGAGAAAATTTCGCTATCTGATCGCTTCGGTCTTTGGATAAGTTTCTATCAAGGAAGCTTTGCCGAGTATCTTAAGATCGTGGATTTTTATTTTAAAGACTACACGGGCGACAGGCAGATGCTTCACGAGCTTGCCAAAAACTACTCCGCGCTTAGGGCTAGTAGATCGGGGCGAACCGCAAAGCAGTTTTATCTATCTTATAAAGAGAAGCTTTTGTGAGAGCGGGATTTATAGGCGATATCGTCGGGCGAGCGGGTCGTAAGATCGTGGCTGAAAACGTTAAAAAGATGCGGGATAAATTTGAGCTTGATTTTGTCATCGCAAACTGCGAAAATGCAAGCGGTGGCTTTGGACTAAGCGCTCAAAACGCAGCCGAACTCCTTGAGTGCGGGATAGACGCGATAACGGGAGGTAACCATAGCTTTGATAAAAAGGAGATCGCCTCGCTTATGGATAGCTTACCGATCGTTCGTCCGTATAATCACTTCGCAGGCACTGCCGGTAAAGGTGTGATAAATTTAAAAAGAGGCGAGAAAAGCTTAAGCGTCATAAATTTAATGGGACATTACGCTATGCCTCACACAAATAACGCCTTTTTAGAGGTGCAAAACGCTCTAAAAGAGTGCAAGAGCCAAAACATACTCATTGATTTTCACGCGGAAGCCACGAGTGAGAAAAACGCTATATTTGGCTATCTAAATGGGCAAGTTAGCGCGATATTTGGCACGCATACTCACGTTGGCACTGATGATTTGCAAATTTTAAATCATACCGCTTATGCAAGCGATGTGGGTTTAAGCGGAGCCTTTGACGGAGTTATCGGTATGGACAAAGAAGCGCCTATTAAGACATTTTTAACGGGCTTTAAGCACTCTTTTAAGGTAAATGAAAGGTGCAGGCGGATCTTTCAGATGATAGTTTTTGAGTGCGAAGAGAGCAGGTGTGTAGACGCTTTTAAAGTTAGAGTCATAGATGACATAGAAGATATGCAAGTGCAAAATGCACTTAAATTTGATAGATAGGTTGAAATTTGAGAAGCGAAGAACTATTAATAACGCTTTTAAACGCGGGAATTAAAGCGGATTTACAAGATGAGCTTTGGTGGCCAAATTCGCGTAGCTTTGAAGTGATTGTCGGAGCAATTTTGGTGCAAAATACTGCATGGAAAAACGCTCAAAAAGCGCTTGATAATCTAAAAAATAGCGGAAATTTAACTCTTGAACGTTTAGCGAATTTAGACACCGCAAGTATTGCGATCATGATTAAACCAAGCGGCTTTTATAACACTAAAGCAAAGAGATTAAGTGCGCTTTGCAAAGTGATGTATGAGGAATTTGGCAGCTTTGAGAGCTTTAAGCAAAACGTGAGCAGAGAGTGGCTTCTTGGCATTAGAGGCATAGGTGCCGAGACTTGTGACGCGATACTTTGCTATGCTTGCGAGCGCGAAGTGATGTGCGTGGATAGCTACGCGATTAGGATTTTGGCTCATTTCGGATATGAATTTGAAAGCTACGAAGAGGCGCGCGAGTGGTTTGAATATATCGATACAAGCGCGGTTTACAAAGCTTACGGAAAAGAGCTTAGTCTAAATCAAATTTTTGCGCGCTATCACGGCAAGATAGTGGAATTTGGCAAAGCTCACTTCAAAGGAAAGAAGATTGACGAAGCAGGAGTTGCTTTGCTTGATGTGTTAAAATAACTGGAAAATTTAACAAGGAATAAAATGATATATGAGAATATAATTCAAACGATAGGAAAGACGCCTGTAGTAAAATTAAATAGCTTAAAGCAAGCAGGCATGGCAGAAATTTACGCTAAGCTTGAGTTTTTTAACCCGGGCGGCTCGGTTAAGGATAGAATCGCTGCAAATATGATTCTTGAGATGCAAAAAGATGGCACTTTAAAAAAGGGTGATATCATAGTAGAGCCCACAAGCGGAAACACGGGCATCGGCATAGCCATGACGGCAAGCGCGCTTGGATATGAAGTGGTGCTAACTATGCCTGAGACGATGAGTATCGAAAGGCGCAAAATTTTAGCCGCTTATGGAGCTAAACTTGTGCTAACCGAGGGTGCAAAAGGCATGAAAGGCGCTATTGAAAAGGCAAATGAGCTTGCAAAACAGCCAGGGTATGTGATGCTAAGCCAGTTTGAAAACGCTTATAATCCGCAAGCTCACGTAAAGACTACCGCAGTTGAGATAATGAGTGATTTTAAGTATCTTGACGCTTTTGTAGCCGGTGTCGGTACGGGCGGGACGCTAAGCGGTGTTGCTAAAGTGCTTAAAGAAAATGGCTACAACACACAAATAATCGCAGTTGAGCCAAAGGATTCCGCCGTGATTTCCGGAAATCCCACAGGCGCGCATAAAATTCAAGGCATAGGAGCGGGATTTATCCCTGATACACTTGATACCTCTTTAATCGATACAATAGAGCTAGTTAGTAATGAAGAGGCTTTTGAGGCGGCTAGGTCCTTGGCAAAAAGCGAGGGAATTTTACTTGGGATCTCCGGAGGCGCCGCTCTTGCGGTAGCTATCCGCACGGCAAAAAGGCTAGGCGATGGCAAAAAAGTGCTGTTTATAGCTCCCGATAATGGCGAGAGATACTTAAGCACGCCACTTTACGAGGCTTAAAATTTGAAGATAATTGAAGAGATAAAAGAGCTGGTTGCCACTGTCGGCGAGAAAGATCCCGCCGCAAACGGATGCTGCTTTTGGGCGGTGCTTATAAATACTCCGGGTATTCATGCGGTGGTTTTTCATAGATTTTCGCATTTTTTATACGTGAACAAATTCTTTTTTATTGCTCGATTTATCTCTCAAATTTCAAGATTTATAACGGGCATTGAGATACATCCGGGCGCAAAGATCGGCTCAAGGCTCTTTATCGATCACGGCATGGGGGTAGTTATCGGAGAAACAGCCGAGATCGGAGATGATGTTACGATGTATCATCAAGTAACTCTTGGCGGAACAGGTAAAGAAGTAGGCAAGCGTCATCCGACTATTAAAAACGGTGTTGTCATAGCAGCAGGCGCAAAGGTACTTGGAGCTATCACTATAGGCGAAAATTCAAAAATCGGAGCAAATTCCGTCGTGCTTAAAGATGTGCCCGATAATGCAACGGTTGTCGGTATACCCGCTAGAGTAGTTAGGATAAACGGCGAGAAAATCGAGAGCTAAAGCCCGCAAACTATAAAATTTAAGTTTTTTATATAATTTAGATTAATTCCAAGCGAGTAGAGCTTAAAAATCACTCTTCAAAATTTATCACGGTTTGAGCGCTAATTGTGGGTCTTTTGACCGTATTTGCGGTTTTGCTAAACTCTATAAGATCTTCCGTATACCTTACTACACTTGGAGTATTTTTAATTGCGGCTTTAAAAATTTCAGCTGCGGCGATAGCGTCGTTCATCGCTCTATGATGAGTGTTTTGTATGCCTAAAACCTCTTTTAGCGCGCCAAGTCCGTATTTAAGAGAAGGGATCGTCCTACGAGCTAGATCTATGGTGCAAATTTTGCGATTTAGCATGGTGCCAAGTCCGAATTTCTCAAAGCTGGCGCTGATAAATCCATAGTCAAATTTCACGTTGTGCGCTACAAAAACGCACTCAGCTAAAAAAAGTCTAAATTTTTCAAGCACGCTTGCAAGGCTTGGAGCGCCTTTGAGATCTTCTGCTCGTATGCCCGTAAGCGCGGAGATATTTTCAGGTACACTGCTTGCATACACGAGAGTTTCAAATCTATCAAGCTCAATTCCGTCTTTTATCTTGATCGCGCCGATTTCTATGATCTGTCCGCTGTTTATGCCGCCGCTCGTTTCTATATCTACGACGCAAAAAGTTTGATCGTCTATATTTCTTTTTCTTGTGTTTAACTCTATCTCGTTTGAGCCGTTTCGCTTAATGTCAAGCCCTAAAATTTGCCACATAGCAAGGTCTCTTACGTCAAATATCGAGCTTAATTCTTCTATCTCGTTTGCTTTTGAGATAAATTCATAATAGCTTAAATTTTGTTTGCAGAGTAAATTTATGAGATTTTCTAGCTTTTGGTTCAAAACTCAAGCTTTAGCGCTCTTATCGCCTCCGCGTAAGAGTTTGATGAAAATATATAATTGCCCGCAACGACGATATCAACGCCGGCTTCATCAAGTTCGGCTACGTTTAGTCCCGTTACTCCGCCATCTACTTCTATGAGGCATTTTGCGTTTTTGCGCTCTATCATTTCGCGTAGTTTTCGGGCTTTTTCAAGCACTGAAGGGATAAATTTCTGTCCGCCAAAGCCCGGATTTACGCTCATTAAAAGAACCATATCAATCTCGTTTATGATGTATTCAAGAGTTTCAATAGGCGTGTGCGGATTTAGCGTGATAGCAGGGCTTACGCCGTTTTTTCTGATATGATCTATGAGCCTTAGCGGGTGCTTTTCTTCCTCTATATGAAAGCTTAAAAATTTAGGCTTAAGTGGCAAGAAAAGATCGGCAAAAAATGTGTTGTTTTGCACCATCAAGTGTATATCAAGAGGCTTTGTGGAAGCCTTTGCAACTGCACTTACCACAAGCGGTCCGATGGTTAAATTCGGCACAAAATGCCCATCCATCACATCAACGTGCACAAGATCGCAACCCGCTTCGCAGATGGCCTCTATCTCCGCTCTTAAATTTCCAAAATCAGCCGATAAAATACTCGGAGCAACGTACATATAATTCCTTTATTATCTACTTAAAAATAGCGCACCGTCGGTGCCGTCGACTTTAAGCTCGACGAACGCGCCCTTGCTTACGGTGTCGCCGTAACTCATATAATCATCAAATACATTAGGCATCGTAAGCTCTACCTTAAGACGCTTTGACTCAAACCACGCTAAAAGCTTATTTGCGATTATTACCATCAAATTCCCGTAAGCATCGTTTAGCGATGTTTCGTCATCGTCTTGCAGTAAGACGCTGCAGGATTTTGTTGCCGTCTTTTTATCAAGGCATAGCAAAATTTTAGCATCCACATCGCCGTAAAATGCAATGCAGCCTGTGAGCACATCTTTATTAAAGCAAAATTGTTTTATGCTCACATCGCCTCTGCTTACACTTGCTTTTGCAATTAGCGAGATCGTATCCATAGTCGTTTTTAGCACGAGCGGAAGCAGCTCTACAAGGCTTTTTGTGATGTTTCTAGGCTTTGCTTCAAGCATACCCGCACCGCCTTCTATAGTGCTTTCATCGCTAAAAAAATCTTCAACGCCATTATATAGTAAAATTCCCGAATCCTCTAAATCGTTTTTTAAAGTTTCTGAAGTATTTGCGTCGCTAAGTCCGCAAATAGCGATTGTAGCGCCGTATTCCGCGCTTGCGGTTGAAAGCTTGGCAAGGAAGCTAACTCCGTGGATATTGATCGATCTTGCCTTGGCCGCATCAAATACAAAAAATTTAAAACCGACTTTAAGCGAGTTGGTGTGAGCTTTCATATCGAAATTTTCGGCGAAATTTGAGTCTATATAGCCTGTTAGCTTGTAAATGATGACATTTTCTCGCACTTTTATCGTTAAATTTCGTTCGTTTAAATTGATATGAATTAGCGAAATTTTTATATCATACTCGTCATAAAGCCTTCTAAATTCTTTTATCTCTTTTGCTACATGGATATTATATCCTCGCTCAACGAGCCTTAGTGCGATCTGGTTTTTTTGCTCTTGATTGTCGTGAAATAGCAGAATTTTTTTATTTTTAGAGTTTTTTTTCGGGCTTGTGAAAAACAGCATCGCTATCTCTTGAGTTTCAAAGAGCGAAAAATTCAAGTTGTTTGCCGACATGCTTTTTATCGCTTTAAATTTCGTTTCGTTATAGTCGCAAAATGCGATATTTGCGTCGATTTTTTTTGCAAGTTCATAGACGGACTCTACGATAGAGCTTAGCCCTCTTTTGTTAAAATAAACGACTTTTTTTAAAGAGATTAGAATGCACTCAAATTTTCTAGAAAGGATTAGCTCCTTGTCGATAGCTTCGATTTCATATTTTGAGCCGTCTCCGTCAAGAAATCCGTGCGGAGAAAAGACAACCACACTCTCTTTAAATTTAGGCTTCATAAGATACGGCTCTCATGAAAATTTCAATTTCGTCTTCGCTAGGCTCTAAATCAAACTCAAAGAGCTCTCCAAAGCCTGTGTTTCTAAATTCCGACTTTGAGAGTTCATAAGAGATCAGCAAATTTATATAGGTTGTTATCTTATCTTGTCTATCTTTTTTGCCGAGTCTTGAAAATATGTCTATGATAGTGGAGCTTAACTGCCACTTTTGACCTACCAGACAGCATAGCTCAAATATATCAAGCCCGCTTTGCCTTCTTAAAATTTCGTTATAACTAACTCCGCTTGTCTTGTTTATCAGCCTTAAATCATCCAAATTCGTTTCAAAAATTTTTTCGCATAGACAGATGCTTGCGGGAATTAGAGTGATGGATTTTAAAATTTCTTTATCGTTTACTGAAATTTCTTTTAAAATTTGCCCCCAATTAAACATAAAATTAGCCTGTAAATTTGCAAATTTATGTGTATCCATATCAAAAATTTGCCATTTTTTAGGGGTTGTTAACAAAACGTAATAAGAATAAAGCACATTTATAGTCTCATCCACTCCAAGCGTTGCGAAAATTTGAGATATGTCCTTTATCTCTTTTTTAAAGCCAAAGATAGGTTTGTTTATGATAGAGCGCATATATCCTACCAGCGCTAAGTCGTTGCTTGCAACTGCTGCGGCCTTGGCTAAATCTCCGCTTGCAAGAGCGCTTTGGCAGGTTTTTAATATAGCAGGAATTGCCGGAATTTGAGATATTATCCTATCTATGTCCGCTTGATTTATCATTATCGCATTTCGCTTCTATTGAAATTTTATTAATAATTGGATATTTTAGCCTTTGTATTCATAAAAAAAGATTAAAATTCAAAAGTTTATAGTTGCTTTTTAGGCAAGACTTAAGAATTTATTTAAGTTAATATTTGGTTTGTTTTGGATAAAATCAGCAGAAATTTTTGTTTCGAAGGAAAAATTATGTCAAGAATATGCGCAATTACAGGCAAAGGTCCTATGGTTGGAAACAACGTAAGCCATGCCAAAAACAGAACCAAAAGAAGGTTTTTACCAAATCTTAGAACTATAAGAGTTATGCTTGAAGACGGCACGACAAGAAAGATCAAAGTAGCCGCTTCTACGCTTAGAACAATGAGAAAACAGTCACGCTCTTAAAATTTTAAGTAAAGGAGGAATATATCTTTGTTAAGAAAGATTAAAAAATTCCTCAACTGGTCTAGCTTCGCAAAACCGGAAATAAACCTAAACACGGAACTATACGAACAGCTTCGCCCATTTCGTCTTCCTCTTATCTTAGTTGTTTTGATGATGATGATAGGCTCGGCGGGGTATGTTTTTATAGATAATTTCAGCCTGATAGACGCTATTTATCAGGCGGGAATGACCTTTACTACGGTAGGATTTACGGAAGTCGCTCCGATTTCCCCTGCCGGACGTCTTTTTACTATCACTTTTATCTTGCTTGGATTTTGTGTCTTTACTTTTTCCATCGGTCTTTTGGTGGAAGTTTTAAAAAAAGGTGCGTTAGTTTCAGTTATCAAGGAGAGGCAAATGCTTTATAAGATTGCAAGGCTCAAAAATCACTTTGTCATCTGCTATCATAATTTATATACCATTGAGTTAAGTGCGCAGTTTAGGGAAAATCATATACCTTTTGTCGTTATAGACCCGCGCGAAGATCTGCCTGAGATCGCAGAAAAATACCGCTATCCTTACTATATCGTCTCTCAGCCACATACCAAAGTAGCGCTTTTAAAAACTCACTTATCAAGCGCCAAAGGCCTTATCACTCTTAGCTCAAATATAGCCGATAATATCGCCCTTATCGCAACCGTAAGGCTTTATGAAAAAGAGATCGGACGAAAAAGACCGTATTTTATAATGACAAATTCCGACAACGACGATGATACCGAGCGCCTTAAAAAGCTTGGTGCAAATAGCGTCGTTTCGCCTTCAAAGCTCGTCGCACAGCGCCTTAGTGCCATGAGTGTGCGCCCCGATATGGAAAATTTGCTTGAGCAGTTTTTGTATAAGAAGGATTCGCCTATCGATATCGAAGAGATTAGCGTACCTGATTACTCTTGGATAAGATTTAAGCGTCTTAAAGAGACAAATTTAAGAAATATCACAAACGCCGATGTGGTGGGCATTAGAGATGTAAATAATAAATTTATCCCGATGCCAAGAGGCGATACTCTCATAGGAACAGGTACCAAACTGCTTGTTATAGGTACTGCAGAGGCAATTCGTCTTACAAAAAAGGTAGTAAAAAACAAACATAAGCCTGAGGAATTTAAATATGTGTGAGATCAAATGGCTTGAAAAAGGGTTTGAAAATATCGGTGGATTTTACTTCGGCGGAGTAAATGCGGGCTTTAAAAAAGAAGGTAACGACCTAGGGTTTGTCCGCGCAGATGAGCCTGTAGATGTTGCAGCCGTCTTTACTAGTAATAAATTTAAGGCTGCACCTATAAGGCATTTTTTAAAAAAAGAGCAAAATTTCAAGACAAATTTTATCTTGCTCAATTCCAAAAATGCAAATGCTATGACAGGCGAAGCGGGTATAAATGATATCGATGAAATTTTTGCAAATTTGGGCAAAAATATAAATTTGATAAATCCTGTAATGAGCTCAACGGGCGTCATAGGATATAGGTTAAATAAAGAAAAAATTTGTGCGGCGTTTGATAAATTTGACTTTGATTTACGAGATTCAAACGGCGTTGCAAGCGCGATAATGACGACAGATAGCTTTAAAAAAGAGCTTGCTTTAAGCGTTAAGACAAAAGACGGAGAATTTAAGATAGCTGCGATTTGCAAAGGGGCGGGTATGATAAATCCTGCGCTTGCAACTATGCTTTGCTTTATCTTAACCGATGCCGATATCCCAAAATGCGATATGAACGAGCTTTTAAAGGAGGCTTGCGAAGCCAGTTTTAATTGCGTAAGCGTAGATGGCGACACTTCTACAAACGATACTGTCATGCTTTTAAGCTCCAAAGAGTCTAAAATTTATGATAAAGAGGCTTTTAGGAGAGCGTTGAATTTAATAACTAAAGAGCTTGCCTTGATGCTTGTACGAGACGGCGAGGGAGCTACTAAAGTAGTGGAATTTGAGATTGTTGGAGCATTAAATTTAAATGAAGCCAAAAAGGCAGCCAAAGCTCTTTCAAATTCGCTTCTTGTAAAAACTGCTTTATTCGGAGAGGATCCAAACTGGGGCAGGATAGCTTCAACTATCGGTGCAAGCGGTGTTGAATGCGACGAAGAAGAGCTTGAAATTTATTATGATGATGTGCTTGTGTATGATAAATTTCATAAAGAGCTGGATGCCAAAAGAGAAGCCGCCGCTCATGAGGTTATGAAAAAACCAAGCTATAAGATAAAGTGCAACCTAAACGCGGGAGAGGCTAAATTTAGCGCTTACGGATGCGATTTGGGACATAAATACGTAAGCATAAACGCAGATTACCGTTCTTAACCCATTATTTAGGGTTGAGTTGCTAAAATTCCATAAACAATCCTCAAGGAGAAAAAATGCTACACGAATATAGGGATATCATAACAGAATTAAAAGTTTCAAACGCTAGATTTGCGTCTATCTTTGATAAACATAACGAACTGGATCAAAAAATAAAAGACGTTGAAGAAGGTAGGGAGTATGCAGATCAACTCCGTCTTGAAACGATGAAAAAAGAGAAGCTAAAACTAAAAGATGAAGCGTATGCGATCATTTTAGAGTATAAAAAAGAAAAAGGACTCTAAGCTCTAAAATTAGCCCGCTTTGAAAACTTGAAGCGGGTTTTAATCCACTGAAATTTTCTTAAGAATATAAAAAATCACCAAACAAACAACCAAAATTCCCACAGCTGTAACATACTCCGCCACCGCAAATCCTTTATAACAACTTAAATAAAGCGTATTATACACACATAAAGAAAAATTATCAAATAATAAGAGCTTTCTAAAATGAAATTTGATAAAATCCACTTAAATTGCCGTAAAAAAGGGAATATGATGACAGAAAAAAGAAGTGTTTTTATAAATCGTGAGCTTAGCTGGCTTAGATTTAACTCGCGCGTTTTGGCGCAGTGCGATAAAAATTTGCCCCCGCTTGAAAAGCTCAAATTTATCGCTATTTATATGACAAATTTGGATGAATTTTATATGATACGCATAGCGGGACTTAAGCAGCTTTTTGCCGCAGGAGTTGTTTCTAGCGGTAGTGACGGCATGAGTCCGCTTGATCAGTTAAGAGATATAAGAAAATATATAAAAGAAGAGCTAGCCGTCGTAGAAAAGCACTACAAAGATACTTTAATCGAGCTTGGAAAGCATAATTTGTTTATCAAAAATTATGATGAAATTTCGCCCGATCTTAAGAAAAAATGTGATGATTATTTCTTTTCAAACATCCTTCCCGTGATAGTTCCGATCGCCGTAGATACGACTCATCCGTTCCCGCATCTAAACAACCTTAGTTTCTCGCTTGCCGTTAAGCTTGCCGACATGGAGCATCCTGAAATTTTAAAATACGGCATGATACGCATTTCTCGCGTTTTACCTCGCTTTTATCAGGCAAGCGATAATGTCTATGTGCCTATTGAGACTATCGTTCAGCGTCACGCGGAAGAAATTTTCCCCGGGTATAAATTAATTAGCTCCGCTGCCTTTAGAGTTACGCGAAATGCCGATATCATAATCGAAGAAGAAGAGGCCGATGACTTTATGCTCATACTTGAGCAAGGCCTTAAGCTAAGACGAAAGGGCGCTTTTGTACGTATGCAGATACAAAAGGACGCCGATGCGGATATAGTCGAGTTTTTAAATACTCACATGAAGATTTTTTACAAGGATATTTACGAATACACGGTTCCGCTTACCTTAAATTCGCTGTGGCAGATAGTAGGAAATAAAGAATTTTCTCATCTTGCGCTTCCTCCATATACGCCTAGGACTCTACTTCCTTTTAGCGAGCACTCTTCTATTTTTGATGTGATTGATAAGGAAGACGTGGTCGCGATCCACCCTTACGAGAGCTTTGATCCTGTAGTGCAGTTCATCAAAGAGGCAAGCAAGGATCCTAAAGTAATATCTATACGCATGACGCTTTATAGGGCCGATAAAAATTCGCCTATCATTCAGTCTCTGATAGATGCTGCAAGCGATGGCAAGCAGGTAACGGTCATGGTTGAGCTTAAGGCGCGCTTTGATGAGGAAAACAACCTTCATTGGGCTAAGGCGCTTGAAGACGCAGGTGCGCACGTGATATACGGCATAGCGGGCTTTAAGGTGCATGCTAAGGTTAGTCAGGTTATCCGTCAAGTGGGTGATAAGCTTAAATTTTATATGCACTTTGGCACGGGTAATTATAACGGCGGCTCTGCTAAAATTTATACAGATGTTAGTTATTTTACGAGCAAAAGCCCTTTTGCAAGCGATTCGACTACATTTTTTCATATACTTTCGGGCTTTTCCAAGCATCGCAGATTAAGCACGCTTTCGATGTCGCCGATGCAGATAAAAGAGCGAATTTTGCAGATGATTAAGACCGAAACTAAGCACGGCAAAGATGGGCAAATCATAGCTAAAATGAACGCTTTAGTAGATAGCGATATCATAAACGCGCTAAGCGAAGCAAGTGCTGCAGGAGTTAGTATCGATCTTATCGTGCGCGGGATTTGCTGCATACGCCCCGGTATAAAAGGCGTAAGCGAAAACATACGAGTGCGCTCTATCATCGGCAAATACCTAGAACACGCGAGAATTTTATACTTCAAGCATGCAAGCCCGCAAATTTACATCTCAAGTGCGGACTGGATGCCAAGAAATTTGGAGCGCAGACTTGAGCTTATGACGCCGATTTTTGATCCGAATTTGCAAGATAGGCTTTTAGAATTTTTAAAACTTCAGCTAAGCGATAATGAGCTTGCATTTGTGCTTGAAAATAGCGGCGAATACCGCAAAATAACTCCAAAAGAGGGCGAATCAAGCATAAATTCGCAAGAAATTTTTGAAGAGTATGTAAGTAAAATTTACAAAACTACAAAAAAAGATACCGATAAGGTTAAGCGAGAGCAGATAGCCTCAAAGCTTTTTAAGGAAAGCTAGAATCTAAATTTAAGGCAGAGCTAAATTTGGCTTTGCCTTCAAATCAATATAATCTTACATCCAAGAATCTAAAATTTTATCTACATCAAAAATAAGCTATATATAACAAATATGTTAAATTTGATAGCCTAGATCAAATTTTACGAAGCTTTGCTATCTCATCACGCAAAGCAGCCGCCTTTTCAAACTCAAGCTTGCTTGCGGCTTCAAGCATCTGTTTTCTAAGCTCTTTTACTATTTTAGCTCGCTCGGCTGCAGGCATCTTTTCTAGATTTTCGCCTTGACGATAAATTTCACCGTCATCTTCGACTTTTAAACTCTCTTCGATATTTCTACTTGCAGAGCGCGGAGTGATGCCATGCTTTTTGTTGTACTCATCTTGCAGCTTCCTGCGCGCTAAGGTCGTATCCATCGCTTCTTGCATAGAGCGCGTGATCTTTTTTGCAAACATCAGCACTCGCCCGTTTACATTTCTAGCCGCTCGTCCCATGGTTTGGATTAAGCTTGTAGTAGAGCGCAAAAAGCCCTCTTTATCGGCATCCATTATCGCTATCAGACTAACTTCAGGCAGGTCAAGTCCCTCGCGAAGCAAATTTATGCCTATTAGCATGTCAAAATCCCCGCTTCTAAGCCCTCTTATAATCTCGTTTCGCTCTATTGCGTCGATATCCGAGTGCATGTATTTCACCTTGATACCAAGCTCGGTGTAGTAGCGGCTTAGCTCCTCTGCCATTTTTTTAGTTAGCACCGTTACCAAAACGCGCTCATCACGTTCTATTACTCGCTTTGCCTCATCAAACAAAATTTCAACCTGATTGTCGCTATCTTTTATCTCGATTTGCGGATCAAGCAAGCCTGTAGGACGTAAAATTTGCTCATAAATACGCCCTTTGCTAAGATCCAGCTCAAGCTCGTTTGGAGTTGCCGATACAAAGAGAAATTTCGCTCTTTTGGAGATAAACTCATCAAATTTCAAAGGACGGTTATCAAGTGCGCTAGGCAGGCGAAAACCATACTCTACAAGCGTTTCCTTGCGGCTTCTGTCGCCTGCATACATTCCGCGAAACTGCGGCAAGCTTACGTGGCTTTCATCGATTATCACGAGATAGTCTTTACCGCTAACTTCAAAATAATCAAACAGCGTATAAGGCGTCTCGCCCGGCTTTTGCCCCGTAAGATGTCGCGCATAGTTCTCAACCCCTTTGCACATACCTGTCGAGCTTAGCATCTCAAGGTCAAACTCAACCCTCTGCTTTAGCCTTTGAGCCTCTACCAGCTTGCTCTCGGCGTTAAATTCCTTAAGCCTTTCATCAAGCTCGGCTTCTATCTGCTTTATAGCTATTTTTAGCCTATCTTCACCCACTACGAACTGGCTTGTGGCATAAAGCGTAAATTTCGTCACGTTTTTGGTTTTTTTATTTTCCAGCACGTCAAAGTGATACATCTCATCGATCTCATCGCCGAAAAACTCTATTCTAAGCGCCTCGTCGTGATAATACGCAGGATAGACATCGACCACATCGCCGTTTACGCGAAAGTCGCCACGGTCGAAGTAAGCGTCGTTTCGCTTATAGCCCATATCCACAAGCTTGCTAAGCAGTTTGCGCTGATTTAGCGTGTCGCCTGTTTTTAGATACAGCACCATGCCTTGATACTCGCTTGGATTTCCTAAGCCGTAGTTTGCAGACACCGAAGCTACGCATATCACATCATCAAAGCTTAGCAGGCTCGCAGTAGCCGACAGTCTCATGCGCTCAAGCTCCTCGTTTACGGAGCTATCTTTTTCTATAAACAAGTCTTGGCGCGGGATATAGGCTTCAGGCTGATAGTAGTCATAGTAGCTGATGAAGTATTCCACGTGATTGCGTGGGAAAAAGCCCTTAAATTCGCTATAAAGCTGCGCTGCTAGAGATTTGTTGTGAGTCATCACGAGAGTCGGCATATTTAGCTCTTTTATCACGTTTGCCATCGTAAAAGTCTTGCCTGAGCCCGTTACTCCAAGCAAAGTCTGGTAGTTTGATCCTGAATTTATCGATTTTACTATGTTTTTGATGGCTTTGGCTTGATCAGGACTTGGGCTAAATTTGGATGAAATTTCAAAATTTGTCATTAAACGCCTTTAAAAAAGAGCTTATTTTTGCTACAATTACCGAGATTATACCAAATAAAGGGACGATATGTTTGAAAACGACAAGGTGCTAAACACCCTAACCGATAAGGTTAATGACCTGCTTGCCAGATACAATGAAGTCTGCGAAGAAAACGATCAGCTTCGCAACGAGCTAATCAGCCTAAAAGCTCAAAATGAAGCGAAATCAAATCAAATTTTAAGATTAGAAGAAGAAGTTAAGAGCAAAAATATCGAATCAGACGACATCGTGCGCAAGATCGAGGCAGTCTTAGGAAAATAATGAAAAAGATAACAGTCACAATCGCATCAAGAGACTATACTATCAGCCTTGAAGATGACTTCGCTAAGAGCTTTGAGCGCGACTGGGAGGTCTTTTTGGGTGGGAAGAAATATCTTGATGTGAAAGAGCTGTTAAGCGCTTTTGTGCAAAAAAGCTACGAAAACTACCGGCAAGAGCGCGATCTGCAAAGCTTAGCGCAAAAACTAAGCGATGAGATAAACAAAAGTCAAATTTCTTCTTAAAAAATTATAAAAATATACTATTCTTAACAGTCATTTAAGCTTCTTGGGTATATAATTCACATTAACTACATAAGTGTATGTAGAATTTATACAAGGAGTCTCTTATGAGAAAAGGTTTTACAATGATTGAGTTGATCTTCGTGATCGTTATACTAGGTATTTTGGCTGCTGTTGCTATCCCAAGACTATCTGCCACAAGAGATGATGCGGAAATTGCAAAGATAGCTACTAATCTAAGTACATTAATAAGCGATATAGGCGGATACTACACTTCGCAAGGAAATTTTGGCACGCTTTCTCAGATGTCTAATGTTTATATAGAGGGAGCTTCTACAGCCGTTCCTACAGATACTGCCGCTGCTACAGGAACACTAACTGCCGCAGGTAAGAAATGTCTAGCCTTTTCACTAAAGGCAGAGAAGAGTGATCCTGTAGCTGCAGATGCTAAAAGAATTCCAGCTCATTTTGTTCTAACCGCAGGTACTGATGCTGCTGAGGCTATTTGTAAAAAAGTAATCAATGACCCTGAAGTCCAAAAGATTATTACAGCTACTTTTATTCCTAAAAAGTATGACGATAGTAAGAAAGAATGGGTTAATGACGCAGCTACGACAGGTCTTCAAATAACAGGACTATCTGTAGTTAGATAATTGCAGTCTTTTATTTCTTAATTTTAAGAATTTTAAAAGTTTTAAAGCTCGGTTTTTATTATTCCTAGATCGGGCTTTAAAACCATCTTTATATTTTATCTTGCAGGCTTATTAATAGATGCAAATATGCTTTATATTTAATTTCTAAATTTTAAATTGCAAGATGTAGTTACTATTTAAAATTTGGGAGATTTATGAGACGCGCATTCACAATGATAGAATTATCATTTATAGTGGTTATAATAGGCATATTGGCTAGTATAGCCATACCTAGACTTGTTTCAACCAGATATGACGCTGAGATAGTTAGAGTGCATAATCACTTGAGTCTTATGCTAAGAGAGATGAAAAGTTATTATATATCTCAAAATCAATTTGATAACATTAATGTTATGACAAACGCTATGACAAATATGAAATTTGCTAACGGTGGAAATAGTTTCTCGGATAGTATTCTAGCGGGTGGAGAAAAGTGCATAAAAGTTACCCTAGATGATAGTAAAAAAAACGGTAAACCGCCTTTTGTAAAGCTTGAAGTAGAAAACGATATAAATCAAGTTTGTCAAAAGATTATAGAAAATCAAATGGTTAAAAACCTACTTGGAAATAAATTTGTATATCGCAATACGGCAACTCAAACTACCGATGTTAGCGGTACCGGTGAAGTGGATATAATAGGTCCAAATATTATCAAGTAGTTGTTTGGAAGTATTTTTATAGTATAATGTGGGCATCAAGTGCCTAAGGATTTGTATATGAAACGTGCGTTTACACTTGTTGAAGTTGTTTTCGTTATAGTTGTTTTAGGAATTTTGGCTGGTATTGCAGCTCCAAAACTTTTTGCAACTAGAGATGACGCTACTATAACAAAAACTAGAGCCGATATAGCATCTATAAGAAGTTCTATAATAAATGCTCATAATACCAATACATTAAGAGGCGAATTTTCATATCCTGATCTTGAAGGTGCCGATACTACAACTCTTTTTGATAACGTTTTAAAGAGCGGTATTGCTCCAAGCGCTTCTGCGGGATGGAGCAGTTCTGTTACTAATCAATATGTATTTACTTTAAAAAATCATAAGACTACTTTTACTTACAATAAAGATGAAGGCTCGTTTAATTGTTCGCCTGCCGACTATCTTTGTATTCAACTAACAAGATAGGATGAAATTTTATGAGGTGCTATTAAGCGGTCTAAATTTAGAACCGCTTACTTATCATAGTAGCGAAATCATCAAGCCTTACACTCAAGTAAGGCTTAATTTAAAAAACAAAATAACTCTTGGCTATGTTTTAAGAGGAGCCCAAAAGCCAAGTTTTAAAACATCTGAAATTTTAGAAATCTTACCAAGCAAATTAACTCAAATCCAAATAGAACTTTTAAATTTTATCTCGCATTACTACATCTCAAATTTATCGGTTGCTTCAAATTTATTTATTCCGCTTGATGAGAGTGAGCAAGAGATGGATTGGAAGATTAAATTTGATAAAGAGCCAAATTTAAGCAAAGATCAAAAGAGTGCTTTAAAATTTGCCAAAGAACACAAAACTAGCCTTCTTTTTGGCGATACTGGAAGTGGAAAGAGTGAAATTTATATATCGCTAATCCGAGAGCATTTAAACAATGGCAAGCAAGTTTTGTTTCTTATGCCTGAAATTTCACTCACTCCGCAAATGCAAAAAAGATTAAGTGGGTATTTTGGCGATAAATTCGCTCTTTGGCACTCTAAAATCACTCCTAAAAATCGTAAAGAAACTTTAGCTAAATTTATGAGTGGCGAGATAAAACTTATCGCAGGCGCACGTTCGGCTCTATTTTTACCTTTTACTGACTTGTCGCTTATAATCGTAGACGAAGAGCACGATGATAGCTATAAATCAGCTCAAAATCCGCATTATAATGCAAGAGACTTAGCTCTGTTTTTAGCGAGCAAATTTGATATAAAAGTGCTTCTTGGCTCAGCCACTCCGAGCCTAACTAGCTTTTATAAACAGCCAAATTTTAGACTCAAAGGCACATTTTTTAAAAGCGATAAAAGCTTTATCTATGATGAGAGCCAAACTGCTCTTAGCGAGACTATCCTAAACGAGCTTAAATTTAGCCTTGAAAATGGCAAACAAGCTGTCGTTCTTCTACCTACAAGGGCGAATTTTCGCTATTTGGTTTGCAAAGATTGTTTTAGCACTATAAAATGTCCGTTTTGTAGTGTCGGAATGAGTTTTTATAAGAAGCGAAACGCGCTTAAGTGTCAGTATTGCGGCTTCATTACGCCTGTGCCAAATACCTGTGACAAATGTGGTAGCCAGATGATAGAGGCAAAAAAGCTTGGCACCGATGAGCTAATAAATCTTCTTAAAAACGCACTTCCAAGCGCTCGCATAGCCAAATTTGATAGAGACGAGATAACCACGCAAAAAAAGCTAGAAAACAGTCTCAAAGCCTTTAAGGCAGGCGAGATAGACGTGCTTGCGGGTACTCAAATGCTTAGCAAAGGACATGACTATCACAATGTTGATCTAGCGGTTGTGATGGGCGTTGATGAGCTTTTAAATTTTCCCGATTTTCGTGCGCGTGAGCGGGTGCTTGCGCTTGCTATGCAGGTTGCGGGCAGGGCTGGCAGGAGCGGAGCGGGCAGAGTTGTGATACAAAGCTTGCAAAGAGAGTTTTTTGAGAAATTTGTGCAGGATTATGATAGTTTTTTACAAGATGAGATGAGCGCACGCAAAGAGCTTTATCCGCCATTTGTTAGGCTTTTAAGAGCTGTCATCGCGAATAAAAATGAAAAAATCGCTAAAGAAATTTTAGATGAGTGTGTAAATGAGCTTAAAAATTTTCAAACCAAAGAGCCAAATTTGCAGATAGTAGGATACGGAAAATGCGCGATAGAAATTCTCTCGCAAAAATATCGCTTTGAAATTTTGCTTCGCTCTAGCTCGCATATTCCACTTATAAAAGCGGGTAAAATTTGCTTAAAATTCGGCTTTGATGTCGATATGGATCCGCTTAACTTCTCTTGAGTTTATATATTTTCATATTTTTACTTCCTTTGAGTTTTATAATTTATTTTCACATACAAAAGCGGGTTAAAAGAGAAAATTTTTTATAATTACTCAAAAATTTAAAGGCTAAATTTGCAAAGATATCCAACCAGACAGATAAAAATTCGCGATGTTTTAATCGGTGGCGACGCTCCTATATCGGTGCAGTCGATGACTTTTTCAAAGACAAAAGATATAAAAGGCACGCTAGAGCAGATAAATAGGCTATATTTTGCGGGATGTGATATAGTCCGCTGCGCCGTGCTTGACAAAGAGGATGCGAGCGCTTTGAAGCAGATAGTGGAACAAAGCCCGCTTCCCGTGGTTGCCGACATTCATTTTAACTACCGATATGCGCTCATAGTGAGCGAATTTGTCGATGCGGTGCGGATAAATCCGGGCAATATCGGCTCAAAAGAGCGGATAAAAGCTGTCGTTGAAGCGTGCAAGCAGCGAAATTTACCTATCAGAATAGGCGTAAATTCAGGCTCGCTTGAAGAGCAGTTTGAGAACAAATTCGGACGAACCGTTGAAGCGATGGTCGCAAGCGCGATGTATAATATAAATTTGCTTGAGGATTTTGATTTCACAGACATTAAAATTTCGCTTAAATCAAGCGATGTTGAGCGCACGATGGCAGCTTACCGCGCTCTTCGTCCAAAGGTTGATTATCCGTTTCACTTAGGCGTTACGGAGGCCGGCACGACTTTTCATGCCACAATAAAGTCAGCCATAGCTCTTGGCGGGCTTTTGCTCGAAGGTATCGGCGATACGATGAGAGTAAGTATCACGGGTGAGCTTGAAGAAGAGATAAAAGTCGCAAAAGCGATTTTAAAAGATAGTGGAAGGCAAAAAGAGGGATTAAATATCATCTCTTGCCCTACCTGTGGGAGGCTTCAAAGCGATCTAATGGCGGCGATTAAGATAGTCGAGGAAAAGACAAAGCATATCAAAGAGCCGCTTAACGTCTCTGTTATGGGCTGTGTGGTAAATGCGATAGGCGAGGCTAAGGGTGCTGATGTGGCCATAGCTTTTGGCAAAGAAAGCGGGCTTATAATGCGCCGAGGCGAAGTCGTTGCAAGGCTGAAAGAGCATGAGCTTGTGGATAGATTTCTTTTGGAACTTGACGAGGAGATAAAGTCTCGTAGTTGATTTAGCCTGCTTGTGATTTGGACGAGATAAATTTGTCGTCGGTTTTTGGTTGGCGATAGAATTTCAAGCAAATTTGCGAGAGATTTAAAGAATTTAGCTCTTTTGTATGGCTGAAATTTAAAATATAAATGATTGGAGAAAAACGTGGCAAAAGCCCAAAATATCGATATGCACAACCTTTATGACCTTGATATGGAGCGTGCGATACTAAGCTCGATTATCTATAGTAGTGAAAATTTGGCTGAAATTTTTGACATTATTTCGGCGGGGGATTTTTACCTTAAGGGGCACTGCGACGTTTATACCGCGATGGTTGAGTGCATGAATGCCGATTTGCCTATCGAAACTAGCTTTTTAAAGACTAAGCTCGCAAACAAATTTGACGAGGAAATTTTAGCCAACATTATCGGCACGAATTCAATCCTTGACATCAAAAAATACGCAACCGAACTTCGTGAAAAGTCGATAAAACGCTCTCTTGTAAAGATAGCTCATCAGATACCAAACAAAGTAAGCGAAGATAAGCCAAGTCGGGATATGGTCGATGAGCTTAGCCAGAGTTTTTATTCGCTTGTTGAAGGCTCTGCCGCAGGCGTGATAAAAGATAGCAAAGAGATTATAGTTGATGTTTTGGCTCATCTTGAGAAGCAAAAATTGCTTGAGGATAAAGATATCGTAGGTATCGACACGGGCTTTAGGCAGTTAAACGAGATGACGAAGGGCTTTAAAAACGGCGATCTTATCATCATTGCCGCACGCCCGGGTATGGGCAAGACGACGATTTGTCTAAATTTGATGAACCACGTGCTTGGGCGAGGAAACGGAGTCGTGTTTTTCTCGCTTGAGATGCCTGCCGAGCAGATCATGCTAAGAATGCTTTCTGCCAAAACCTCAATCCCGCTTCAAAACATCATGACTGCCAAGATGGATGATGACGAGTGGAGCAGGATGAGCGATGCATGCGACGATATGGCAAACAAAAAGCTCTTTGTATACGATAGCGGATATGTAAATATCCATCAAATTCGCACTCAAATGCGTAAGCTAAAATCAAGCCATCCTGAAATTTCACTCTGCGTGATTGATTATATCGGACTTATGATGGCTACTTCAAACTATGCCGATCGCCACTTGCAGATAGCTGAAATTTCACGCGGACTAAAGCTTCTTGCGCGTGAACTTGATATGCCGATAATTGCCTTATCTCAGCTTAATCGTAGCCTAGAAGCACGGGCAAATAAACGTCCTATGCTAAGTGATTTAAGAGAATCGGGAGCGATAGAACAAGATGCGGATATGATACTTTTTGTTTATCGCGATGAGGTTTATCTTGAGCAAGAGGAAAAAGAGCGTGAAAAGCGCGCCAAAGCCGAAGGCAAGGAGTATGTGCGCAAATTTATCCCAAATAAGATCGAAGAGGACGCCGAGATCATCATAGGCAAAAACAGAAACGGACCTGTCGGGACGGTTGAAGTCATCTTTCAAAAGGAATTTACGCGCTTTGTTGATAAGAGTTTCGCGCCTCAAATTACCGAATTTACGGGCTAAGGTAAATTTTTGACATGCTTTTCAAATTTGAAAATTTATATTTGCTTAAAGCTTTTAATTTTCAAATTTTAAAGCTTTAAATCCCGTGCAGCAAAACCAAATTTTTGAAAATAGAGCCGAAATAGGGCTGTTTTGTCTATTTTGCATAATCATACTATCTATAAATTTAAGCCTTAAATTTTATGATTTTTATCAGTTTAAACAAAACAGATATCTTGCACTAAACGCAAAAGTGCTTCAAAGCTATACTAAACAAAACGATAAGGGCAAAAATTACCGAATTCTTAAGCTAAAGACGGATAAATTTAGCTTCTACACCACCTCAAAAGCGGAGTTTGAGCCTGAGATAAATGCTCGAATTTTGGTTCGTCCCACTCAAAAAAACGTAAAATTCATAGAGTTTTTAAGCGAGAATTTTTATATGCCCAACTTCGGTTTGCTTGAGCTTAGAGAAAGCAAAAATCTACAAAACAGTTTGCAAGAAAATTTAAAGGATAAATTTTATGAATTTATCGCAGGTCAGCATGATGAAACAAAAGCCAAAGAGCTTTATGCGGCACTTTTTCTCGCAACGCCGATTTCAAAAGAGCTTAGAGATGATGTAAATCACTTTGGAATCGCTCATCTCGTGGCGATCTCAGGCTATCATTTGGGTCTGATTTTTGGCGTGATGTATTTTTGCTTGCGTCCTTTTTATAGATATTTTCAGGCTAGATATTTTCCGTATCGAAGTGAAAAATTTGATTTAAGCGCGGTGATTTTTGCTATTTTGTTTAGTTATCTGTGGCTTATTGATTTTGTGCCGTCGTTTTTGCGAGCGTTTTTGATGAGTCTATTTGTCTTTTATCTGTTTAGTCGCAATATACGCGTAATAAGTTTTGAAATCCTCGCCGTTATCGTTGCTTTGGCGGTTAGTTTTATGCCAAGTTTAGCTTTTAGCGTGGGGTTTTACTTCTCTTGCGCGGGAGTGTTTTTCATCTATCTTTACTTGCACCATTTTAAGGATAAATTTTCAAATTTAATTCACGTCTTGTTTTTGAATTTGTGGGTATTTTTTGCGATGATTATTCCTGTACTTTATTTTTTTCCGCTTATTAGCTTTCAGCAGTTTAGCGTGCTTCCTGTAAGTATAATTTTTACTGTTTTTTATCCTGTTGCCGCCTTGCTGCACGTGCTAAATTTAGGCGGAGTATTTGATGAATTTTTAGTTTGGTTTTTGTCTTTGCGTTTGCCAAGCGTAAATTTAAATATTAATTTTTGGATATTTTTAGCATATAACATCTGCGCGTTAATCAGCATTAAAAGCCGAAATTTAGCTATTTTTATCGTAGTATTAAATTTGTTTTGTTTTTTAGTCTTGCTTTGAAATTTGCAAAATTTGTTATTTGTCGATGGTCTTTTTCGCTCTATCTTTTTGCTCTAAAAAGCTGCATAATTTCACTCCGTATAAAAATATAATCCACGAAACATAAACCCATACGAAAAAGAACAGCACGACTGAAAAAGAGCCGTAAATACTAAGATAGGTTTTGTTATTTACCGCGTAAAATACAAATAGGCTTTTGCCAAAATACCATATCAAGGAAGCTACAAACGAGCTAAACAAGGCGTTTTTAACCGCTATAGGACGACTTACGGAGATGAGATACGTTATACAAAATATCGCCCAAATGATAAGATACGGAAATATACTTAAGAAGTTTATCCACTTTGTGTAGTATGTCGCATTTAAGAAATCTTGAAGCAAATTTGACAGATAAAAACTAAGCCCAAGTCCAAGTGGAGCAAGGGTGATAAGCGTCCAATACGCACTTAAAGAGTGCCAAAAGCTTCTGCCCTCGGTTTTCATGATTTTGTTTATAACGTATTCATAATCTACGAAAAACATTACCGAAGTAAAGATAATAGCGCCAAGTCCTAGCATACCCAGACTTGAGCTGTTTTGCAAAAATGTCTCTATATATTCGCTTATCACATCTTGATTTGAAGGCAAAAGAGACGAAAAAATAAACTCTTTTATCTTGGTGTAATACACCTTAAAGCTTGGCATCTGCGTAAAAATGGAAAATGAGATGAGAAGCACCGGGATAATCGAAAGCATAGTGTGAAAGCTAAGGCTTGAGGCGTAGTGAAAGAGCTGTTTGTCTTTGATACTAAGTGCGATTTTGATATATGCTTTTAGCTCTTCTTTGTTGAGTTTTTTTATCATAACAATCCTTTTATCGTAAGGCTTATTTTACTATTTTTAAGTTGAAATTTTAGATATTGTTACGGTTTTTGAGATGGGATTGAGCTTCTTATAATGCTTTTAATTTCGGATATATTTTCTTCTTCTATATCGATAAATTCACGCATTTTAAAGCTTGCTTCTATGATGGCGTAAAGCTCGGGCTTTGTCGTTTTCCATCTTTGTAGAGTTCTGGTCGTGATTTTTAAAATTCTCGCTTTGTCTTGTTGGCTGTATTTCATAGTAAAAGTTTAGCTTTTATAAATTTAATAGTAAATTGCGACATAAATTCGTAAATTTATAGTAAATTTAGAAATAATGTCTTAGAATATGCTTATTTTAAAATTTAATAGGAAAGAGAATGAGTGAAGTTGATTTTCGTGCTATGAGCGAACTTAAAGCTACCTTTTTAGCTTTAATACTAGGAGTTATTGTTTGGTTTGTTTTGGGAGACGAGTATGCTAACTATGATCGGTTTATGTGGAGTATTTCTGGGTGGTTTGTTGCCTTTTGTATTATGGCTTGGTTTTCAAAATGCAAAGAGTGTAATAAAAAATTTAGTATCAAAATAATAGACAAAAAGCTTTTAAACGAAGATATTGTCCAAGGAAACAAAGAAATAAAGCTTAAAAATGGCAATAAAAAAACTGTTAATGCCGTCTTTCAGATAAGCAAATTTAGAGTCTATACTCAATGCAAGAACTGTGGATTTAGCAATTCTTATATAGTAAGTAGTAAAAAAGAAATTTAAAAGGAGAAAAACTTAATGCAAAAAGTAAAAATTTTAACACCTATAACTGCGATGTTGCTCTTGGTAGGATGCGGTAATGATAGTAGCTATAACTGTGATAGCGATGATGCAAGTTTAACCGCGATAAGAATTCAATCATATGATGCTATGTATAATAAATTTGATCCAAGACTAGATAGAATTCTAGACGATTCGCTCTCTGCTATAAAAATTCAAAAAAGAGAAATTTTAAATATCGACGATAAAACTAAACGCTCAACTTGCAAGGCCACTTATATAATAGATAATCCAAAAAACGAAAAAGAATTTGAAGTTATGGCAAAGGTTGTTCTTGTCATGGAAAAGCTTATTCAGACTAGCGGCATGATATTAAATGCAAAAAATAATTCAGAGATAAAAGATAAATTTTTTCAAGAGATAGAACAGGGTTTGAAGTTTAGAAAAGATGAACTAATAAAAAGTATAAATGAAAATCCTAGCTCACAAGAAGTTGTTGTATATGATATGTATGATAACGGTAGAGGCGAGAGCTTCGTAGAGGTAGAGAATAGATGAAAGTTTCTGCGATAGTGATGTCTATTCACAGACCGTCTTGTGATATGCTTGTATCGGGGCAAAAGAGCGTTATTCATAGAAAGCGTAAATTTTCAAAAGGATTTCAAAAAATTTATGTATATGCACCAAAGCCTATTGCTAAAATAATAGGAGAGCTTGAAGTGGGGCAAATTTTAAGCTCGGATAGAGATAGTATCTGGGAGGCTACAGGAGAAAATTCATGCTTGAGTAAGGGTCAATTTTATAAGTATTATGATAGTGAAATAGTATATGCCGTTAAGATTAAAATAGCAGTGAAATATAAAGAATCTCTTGATCCTAAAGATATTGATCCTAAATTTAAAGCTCCCGTGCAGTTTTATTATCTAAATTTATAAATTTTTACGGGGGCTTTTATAGCCCCATCTTATTTGGATTTAGGATATTGTTTGGATCAAACGCCTTTTTTATCGCTCTAAATAGCTGCATTTCAGCTTCACTAAAAGCAAGCGGCATAAATTCTGCCTTGCTTATGCCTATGCCGTGTTCGCCACTAAGCGTGCCGCCAAGATCAACCGTGATTTTAAAAATTTCTTCTATCGCCTTGTGACCGTTTTCTACCTGAACGGGATCGGTTTTATCCACAACCATTACGTTCGTATGGACGTTTCCATCACCCGTATGACCAAAACACGGAACTTTAACGCCGTATTTTTTAGAAACCTCCGAAATTTTATCAAGCAATTCGGGAAGCTTTGAGCGTGGCACGGTGATATCTTCGTTTAGCTTTAAATTTCCGTAAATCGTAATGCTTTGCGAGCAGTTTCTACGCGCAAACCAGATATCTTTTCTCTGGGCATCATCGCGTGCGACCTTAAATTCCCTTGCGCCGTTTTCTTTAAACACTCTTTCTATAGTCGCTAAATCCTGATCAAGTCCCGTTTGTATATCGCCATCAACGTCAGTTATCAAGATAGCGCCCGCATTTACAGGCAAGCCTTTTTGAAATTTCTCTTCAACCGCTCTTATGCTTAAATTGTCCAAAAATTCCATCGCCACTGGAGTTACGCCCGCCGCCATAGTTTTATAGACGGCGTTCATGGCCGAATTTACACTATCAAATACACCCATCGCTGTTTTTTGAAATTTCGGTTTTGCGATTAGTTTTAATGTGATTTCGGTTATCACCGCAAGAGTTCCTTCGCTAGCTATCAAAATTCCCGCCGTATTATATCCCGCGACATCTTTTATCGTGCGTTTGCCCGCTCTTATGACCTCTCCGTTTGGAAGCACGGCACGAAGCGCCATTACGTAGTCTTTGGTTATGCCGTATTTTGCGGCTCTCATGCCGCCTGCATTTTCGCTTACGTTGCCGCCTATGGTTGAGTAGTCTTGGCTCGCAGGATCTGGCGGATAAAACAGCCCTACCTCTTCGGCTGCACGCTGCAAGTCCATATTTATAACACCCGGTTGAACTACTGCGACCATGTTTTGCATATCGATCTCAAGAATTTTATTCATATGCTTTTCAAATCCAAGCACGATACCGCCGTCTATCGCCAAAGATCCTCCCGTAAAGCCGCTTCCGGCACCTCTTGGGATAACTGGGATTTTATGCTCGTTGCAGTATTTTAAAATTTCGCTTACATCGCTTTCATCTCTTGGAAATAGCACTCCATCAGGCAAATGGCGCTTTCTCGTCGCATCATAGCTGTAAGCTAGCAAGTGCGCTTTGTCAAAATATGCATTGTCTTGATTTAGTAGTTTAGTGAAAAAATCAATATGTCTTTTTTCCATTACTTCTCTTTCAAAAGTGATTTATAATGGCGATCAAAGTCGCTTATCTTGCTTGACCCAAGTTTCCAAAATACCGTGTCTATATCTTTAACTCTCGTATAAAAAGGTAGCTGATAATACGCCACGCTTCCGCTTTGAAATTTTTTAAGCACTTCAAAGCTTTGGCAGTCCGCAAACAGACTTTCGTTATTCATCGCGATAAATATAAGCCCCGCAGCGCTTTGCGAGCACATCTTGCGGAAGTCGTCTCGGCTCGGGTTTGGTTTATATTCGTAACTTAAGTATGAGCCCACGATATCTGGGTGAATAAACTCCATATCCTTAAAAGCGCTTATGACTTCGTTGTAAATTTCTTTGTTTGGAACTATGATTAAAGAGCGGTTGTAAAGGTGGTTTAGTATGACCGTATCTCCGCTTGCTGGAAGAATTCCGGGGATCGGAAGCGCTTTTTGAGTTAGGCTGTCAAATACTTCAAAGCGAATTTTTGCAAATCCGCCGCCTTTTTCGGTTACGCTAACGCGAGCTATGATAGAGCTTTTGCGAGCGTCAAATTTATGCACGACTATACCGCTTGAACCTACTACTATATCAGGACTGTCGATGATAGTTCCAAATCCGTCTTTTGCTTCAATTATCGGAGTTTGATACTCTTTTATGTTAAATTCCGCCGAGAAAACAAATGTAAAAATTGCAGTTAAGATAAACAAAATCCGTCTCAAATTCGCTCCTAAATTTTAAAAATTTCAAACGATTATAACTTAAAACAGCTTAGTTTTGCAAAATATAAGCAAGCATAAAGTAAAATTATCCCTATTATTTATTCAGGGGAGCGTATGGTTAGAATTTTTTTTGTCGGTATATTTTTAAGTCTTCAACTTTGCGCCGCTAAACTTAGCGTAGAAGAGCTTTCTTGGCCAAACGGCTCTACTTTTTTAACGTTTTTAGAAGCTAATTCAATCCCTCTTTCGCTTTATTATAACCTTGACAGAGAAGATAAAGAGGCTGTCGGAGAGATTGAAGCGGGCGCTAGGTATCATATATTAAGAGATGACGATAACGAGATAAGCCAAATTTTAATACCTGTAAATGAAGAGCTTCAGATACATATAGAAAGAGATGAGTATAATAAATTTAAAGTTCATCTAGCGCCTATATCCTATCAATTAGAGGATAAAATTTTAAGCATTAAACTCGAAAATTCTCCTTATAAAGATATCGTTAGTCATACAGGAAGCATAGGACTTGCAAATGCTTTTACTTTGGCTATGAAAGGTGAAATTGATTTTAGAAAGCTTAAAAAAGGCGATAAGATAATTATAGTCTATACTCAAAAGCGTCGCTTGGGAAGAGTTTTTGGTGTTCCTGAAATTCATGCAGCTATGATTGAGGCTAGTAAAAAACTATATTCTGTTTATAAATTTGAAAATAAATTTTATAATAAAAGCGGTAAAAAAAACGATAAATTTTTCCTAATAAGACCCCTTGGAAACGCTAAGATAACATCGCCTTTTACTCTTAAGAGGTATCATCCCGTGCTTAAAAGATATAAGGCTCACTTGGGAGTTGATTACGGTGCGCCAAAGGGGACTCCTATCAAATCGGCAGGCGACGGCAAGGTGAAATTCGTAGGCAGAAAAAACGGATACGGTAAAACCATAGTCATAAATCACGGCGGCGGATACGAGACGCTTTACGCTCATGTAAACGGCTTTGCTAAAGGCATGAAATCAGGCGCTAAAGTAAAACAGGGACAGGTTATAGCTTATGTCGGAAATACGGGGCTTAGCACGGGAGCGCACCTTCACTTTGGTCTTTATAAAAACCAACAAGCCATAAATCCCGAAAAAATGCTTAAGTCAAAAAAGGCTATTATAACGAGCTCCGGCTCAAAAGAGAGCGGTAAATTTAAAAAAGTTGTCGATGAAAACGATGCAAAGATGAAAAAATATATCGTAGAAGATATTCAGAGCGAAAAAGAGGAAGTCTTTGATAACTTTATCGAGTTTAAGGATATAGATGAACGAAAATGATCAACTGCTTGAAGCCAAAGAGCTTATAGACTCTCACCTAAACGACACTATCGATGAGGAGCTTAGCGCAGCCGATCTGGCTCAACATCTAAGAACCGTTAAAAAGCACGATGAAGAGCTATTTGCAGAATATATAGAAAAGCTTGAGCCTGAAATTTTAGGCGATGTAGCTATCGAGCTTCCCGATCACATGCTTAAAGATGTGATTGAAACCTTGCCTAGCGAAAAGATTATCGAAGCTATCGAGGAGCTAGAAAGCGACGATGCCGCCGAGCTTTTAGAATATATCGAAGATATCGATGAGCAAAAGGCGAAGGAGCTTTTTGACGGGCTTGATAGGGATGATCAAGAAGAAATTTTACGTATTAGAAGTTATGATGAAAATGAAGCCGGCGCTTATATGCAAACCGAGCTTTTTAGCGCAAATTTACAAGAAAAGCTTCAATCTGCGGTCGATAGACTAAGAGTTCAAAAAGAGAACGGCGAACTTGAAAACGTATCTCAGCTTTTTATCGTAGATGAAGAACAAATTTTGCGTTATGCTATACCGCTTGAGGATCTGATTTTATTTAACTTTAACTCCACGCTTAAAGATATCATTGCAAGAAGCGAGGAAGATAAATATAAGCCTCATGTGGCGGTTGATAATGAGCCTATAGAGGATGTCGTAGAGAGAGTTCAGGACTACGATATGAACTCCATAGCGGTTGTTGATAGCAAAGGCGTTTTACTTGGTCGTATCACAACGGACGATATACACGACTTTATCCAAGAGAGCGCTACGGAGCAAATTTATAACCTTGCAAACGTTGGTGATGCGGACGAAGAAGAGGAAGATAGCCTCATTAAGGCGACCAAATCGCGCGGAATTTGGCTTTTTATAAATTTATTTACGGCTATAGTCTCTTCAAGTATCATAGGGCTGTTTGACGAGACGATCGCAAGCTATGTGGCACTTGCCGTTTTGATGCCGATAGTAGCTTCCATGGGCGGCAACACAGGCACTCAAGCGCTAACGGTAACGGTTAGAAAGCTAACTCTTGGAGATATCGAATTTAAAGATGCCAAAGATGTATTAAAGCGAGAGCTTTCTATAGCGCTTTTAAACGGATTTATATTTGCCGTGATGATGGGTATTATCGCTTCTGTCTGGTTTTCTCGCCCTATGCTTGGCGTTGTAATAGGAGCTTCAATGCTTATAAATTTGTTTTTTGCAGGGTTTTTTGGGACTTTCATACCTTTAACTTTAAAGAAATTTAATATCGATCCGGCCGTAGGCTCAAGCGTGCTTCTTACGACGGTTACGGATGTAGTGGGATTTTTTAGTTTCTTGGGGCTTGCTAAATGGATACTATTATAGAAGATATAGAAATTTTAGGACTTAAGGAGTCTAAATTTATTAGACCTTATAGGCTTGGATACAAGATGGACGGAGTTAAAAGATATTGGGACTGCGTTCATGTGCATAGTAGCGTGTCCGTGCTTTTGTATCATGAAGAACAAGACGCCTTTTTGCTGGTTAAGCAGTTTCGCCCGGCCGTTTGGTATAACTTGCAAAAAGAGGGTGAAAAGTATGAAGATATGGGCTATACTTACGAGCTTTGTGCAGGACTTATGGATAAGGGCTTAAGCGAAGAAGAGACGATCAAGGAAGAGGCTATCGAAGAGGTTGGGTTTAGACTGGATCACGTTGAAAAGATAGCAGTTACTCATGGTGCGCTTGGTTTTGGAGGCAATAAGCAAACTATGTTTTTTGCCAAAATAAACGAGAGTATGAGAGTTTCAAAGGGCGGTGGAATAGACGGCGAAAAGATAGAAAGCGTGTATATAAAAATTTCTCATGCAAGAGAGTTTATGCGTGATGAGAAAAAAGTAAAAGCGCCGGGACTTCTCTTTGCTTTTATGTGGTTTTTTGATAAATTTTCAAAATAAGCAAAGCTGTTTATAAGCGATAAATTTCATATTTATAAATCAAAAATCCATATGATAAAAATCTTTATTTGTGATACTTTGTATTGATATTAATTAAATAAAATATACAAATCAAAACTAAACATATCAATCGGAGATGGCGTGTCTATAAAATTTATACTGTTTATCTTTTTTACTTTATCCGCATTTGCTCAAAGCAACTTCGAAAAAGCGGCCTTGAAATTTATGTTTCATGACGAAAGAGATCAAGAGGCGGCTTTGAAGCTTTGTAAAAAAGCGTGCGAAGAAGATCAAGTTGCCGCGGCTTGCTATATAGTTGCAAAAAAGCAAGAAGAAGGCTATATGCCTCAAGAAGATACCGGACAAATTTTTAAACTATATCAAAAAGCCTGCGACATGGGCGATATGGATGCTTGCAAAGCTATAGGCGATATATATAACGAAGGAAGAGGTGGTGTCGCAACAGATCATAAAAAAGCTCGCGAGATATACGAAAAGGTTTGTGAAGCGGGACTTGGCGACGCTTGCTTTGAACTCGGGCATTTTTATAAGCTTGATAAAGACTTCAAAAATGCCGTTAGGCTTTATGAATTTGCTTGCCAAAACGACTCTCCTTACGGTTGCTATATGCTTGCACAGATGTATGAAGGCTCAAAATCGGGTATTAAAAAAGATTTAAAAAGGTCATTGGTGTTTTTCATGCAAGCATGCGACGGGGGTATATACGAAGCTTGCGAGGATTCTGATCGCATAAGCAAAATCATAGGAGGTAATAGAAGATGAGAAAATTTATCGTTTTATTGTCGCTTGGGGTTTTGGTATATGCTCAAAGTAACTTTGAAAAGGCGGTTAAGAAATTTCTTTTTCACAATAGCAACTATGCAGTCTCTTTAAACCTTTATGAAAAATCATGCCATGATGATAAAGTAGCCGCCGCTTGTAATATCGCGGGCATTATTTTAGGTGGCATGGGTGATCAAAACGGAGCCGATGAGTTATACAAAAAGGCTTGCGACATGGGTGATATGGACGCTTGCAAGACGGTTGGCGACATGTATAACGAAGGCTTTGGCGGTTTTGAGGTTGATTACGCTAAGGCTAGAGAGCTTTATGATAGATCTTGCAATGCCCAGATAAGTTCAGCTTGTATGATGCTTGCATATCATTATAATGGCGGCATAGGCGGGCTTAAGGAGGATTATAAAAAGGCTGCCGAGCTTTACGAGAAGGCTTGCAATATGGACAATCTGCAAGGCTGTTTAACTATCGCTATTGTTTATAAAGATGGAAATGAAGAGATAAAAAGAGATATGAAAAAAGCAGCCGAATTTTACGGAAAGGCTTGCGATCTTGGGTATGATGAGGGGTGCGTCCAGTTTAGACGCTTAAGTAAAAATTAAAACAAGGAGAAGAGATGGTTAAAAAATTGATTTTAGTTACCGCTTTAATAAGCGGCGTATTTGGTGCAAATTTTTTTGAGCAGGCGACAAAAAGATATGTCAAGGATAGTTATGATTCTACGGCTTCTATGGAGCTATATAAACGCTCTTGTGAAGATGAAAAGAACGCGGCGGCTTGCTATATATTTGCGCTTCAGCTTGAAAGAGGCGGGGTTTTAGACGATAACTCGACTGCTTACAAATCAAGCGATCTATACAAAAAATCTTGCGACATGGGCGATATGGACGGTTGTAAGATGGTTGGAGATATGTATTATGATGGTTTAAATGACATGAAGCAAGATTACACAAAAGCTATGGAATTTTATAGTAAGGCTTGCAAAGCTGAGGTAAGCGATGCATGCTTAAAGGTCGGCACTCTTTATGATAGCGGACTTGGAGTGGAGTCAGACTTCAAAACTGCGGCTAAATACTACAAAATGGCTTGCGACGGTAAAAATAGCGATGGATGTTACAATTTAGCCGATATGTATGAAGTGGGCGAAGGTGTTGAGAAAAACGCTAAAGAAGCGATGGAATTTTACGGTTTGGCGTGCGATTACGGCGCAAGTGACGCTTGCTCTAAATTTAGAAAATTATCTAAAACCGTAGATAAAAAATAAGCTTTTGTAATGAATATTTTAAGCGCTAAATTTCATAATTTATCCTTAAATTTAGTCTTTGTTTGTTACAATGAGATTCGTATTGTTAAAAAATAAGATTAAAATTCAAATTTAAGGGGAAAAGGATGAAAAAAACTATTTTTTGTCTGGTGACGGTTTGTTCTTTTGCGTTTTCTATGGGGTCGGGTAATCCTATGGAGCTTATTTCGCCTGATCCGATACTGGATGGTGAGTATAAAAAATCGGTTGAAATTTTCCAAATTTCGTGCGAAAAAGGACATATGTACAACTGCTTTAACCTAGCAAATTTCTATGAGCAAGGTAAAGGTGTCTTTAAAGACGAAAAAAAGGCTCTTGAAATTTACAAAAAAAGCTGCGAGAACAAGCTGGGCTTTGGTTGTGGCGCCGTAGGTAGAATTTATGAAAAGGGCAACAGTGCCGTTCAAAAAGATATGAAGCTTGCCATAGAGGCTTATGAAAAGGGTTGTGCTCACGGCGATGACGTATCTTGCGTTAAAGCTGGATTTATATATAGCGAAGGCAAAGAGGTTACAAAGGATAATAAAAAAGCAATTGAGCTATTTGAAAAAGGCTGCAGATACGGTAATGAACAAGCCTGTAACTCTGCTAATGCTTTAAAATAAGTAATTTTATTTGACAAGAGGAATTTGCGCTTTGCAATGACTTCTTGTCGCAATTAATTTTAAAATTTGAGCTACTTAAGCTATTAAACTTTATAAAATGACCGCAAAGATTAAATTTAAAAGTAAATTTAGTAATTAAACTTCATAAAACAATCAAAAATACTTAATTTTATATTTTATCAAGCTTGGCTAGATAGCTTTGGTTTTTCTTGGAATTTTAAATTCCAATATATTAATGCCGTAACAAAACTTATCCAAATTAGCATCTACAAGTACTTTTCGTAGTTAAAGAAAATTTTTACAGCGATTTGTTTGTATCTGGGTCAAATCTCTATACCTACATAATTAAGATATCTGCATTAAATTTAATGCTTTGAGGAGTAAACTAAGTAGTATAGCTAAATTTGATCGCTCAAATTTAGCGGCTTATGTAGTTCGGGTTTGGCATGCAAGTAGCCAAACCCGCCTTGAATCTAAAATAGACCTTTTATCAGATCTTTTACGATATCTTTGCCTTGATCTTTTGTATCTTGACCGCCTGAGCCTTCGGTGCCATCAGCTTCAGAGCCTTCTCTTTGGTTTTTACCGCCAAGCTTTTTGTCTAAAAATCTATCAAGCTCTTTTAACGCTTTGTTTTTGATGTATTCTGAACCTATGTTATATTTTGGATTGTCGCTTGTGCCCGTGATATCAATGGCGATATCCGTTTTTTCATAATTCATTTTTACCGGTATGTTTATAGCTTTTGTAGCCGTGTTAAATTTGCCGTTTTCTACATTTATATTGCTTCTTGTGGCATTCATTTCGGCGTTAAAATTTATCATTTGCTTATCGATCGTTCCATAAACTTTGCTGTTTTTATAAATTTCACTTGTTATGTCTCTGCCGGTAAACGTCATGAAATTTTCCGTAAATTTTGTCTTAGCAAGCCTTCCTTCGTCTATAATCACGTCAAATTTGCCACTCTGGGTTTTAAGATCGTAGTTTGCATTCATGTCGCCAACTCCGTCATAAATGTGATCAAGCCCCAACAGATCCGTTAAGCCCTTGGTTGTAAATTTGTTTAGGTTTGCAACTAGCTTATCATTATTTAAATTAGCTTTAAAATCCCCGTTAAACAGCTTTGATGTAACATTTGCAGTTAAATTTTCGCCCTGTTTTTGCATGTCGCCTTTTAAATTTATATTTCCGTGTAGCACTCTATCTGTTAAAAAGCTTATGTTTTTAAGTTCCGGAATTTCAAGCTCAAAAACGCTTTTTAGGATATTTTGGTTGATATCAAAGCTTCCTTTTGTGTTTTTGACGGCTATTAAATTTGTATTGTTGCTTGATATTAAATTTGCTAACACATCAAAATTTGCTACACTTTTTTGTAAAGCTATATCGCTATTTGCATTAAATTTAAGCCCTGAGGGAAGCTTTTTTTCAAGCACTTTGCTAGCTTCGGCTTCATATACTACTCCGTCTTTAACGTTTGCTTTTATAGTTCCGTTTAGGTTTTTAGCGTCAAGTCCGTTTAGGTTGATATCGGCATTTAAAGTCGCATTTGCAAGCGGTTTTGAGCCTATGAGGATAAAAACGTCTTTAAGTAAAAGAGAATTTAAGCTGGCAACCAACTTCTCATCTTTTAAATTCGCCTTTATATTTCCGCCAAGCGCATTTCCGTCCACATTTAGACCTTTTAGCTGATTGTTAAGCAAGCTTACATCGCCGTTTATATCGACTTTACCCGCTAGTTTTTGACCGACTAGACTCTCAAGCTTGCCAAGATCATCGACATTTAGCGTAAATTTGCTATCAAGCGCTTTTTTATCTATATTGTAGCTGCCTTTTAGATTTTTTAAATTCATTAAATTTGAAAGCAGCGCCGCATCAAATTTCGCCTCTCCGTTTTTCACGTCCGCATCGGCGTTTAAAGTAAATGTTACGCCATTTGCTATATTTAAATTTGTGAGTTTTTTAAACTCGCCTGCGTTAAGTTTGCCGTTTTGAGTCGTTAGTTTAACGGAGCCTGCGATATTTTTGGTGTTTTTTATATCATTTAGCATCGCTTCTCCATTTATAACTCCGCTTGCAAACGCAGGCAGAGCGGCTATTTTTATTAATTCGTCAAACTTGAGCGAGTCGATTTTGGCCGTAAGCTTGTCGTTGTTTAAAACAGCCTTTACCGTGCCGCCAAACCCGTTTATGTCAGCATCCAAATTCTTAAGCTGATTTTGTGCAACGATAGTGTTGCCTTTTACGTTTAGTGCGCCTGCGATCTTTTGCTTTATGATCGGCTCAAGTTTGGTTAAATCATCCACTACAAGCCTAAAATCACTGCTTAGAGTTTGAGAATTTATATCGTATATCGATTTTTCACTCCCCGCAACGGCAATCGGCGTTACAAAAGCGCTTTTTGCATTTACTATCCAGTCTTTAACATCTGCTTTAATTGTGCCTTTTAGGTTAAAATTCGCAGGCAGAGTGAGGTTAAAATCTTTTGCGATTAGGGAGTTATTGGTTATTATATTTACGATATCTATGTTTGCCATGCCGTCAGGCTTTCCACCGTTATCTTTTATATCTGCGGTTATATCGATCTTGCCGTTAGCGTAAATCGGCTTACTCGCTAGTGCAAGAGCTTTATCCACCTCTAAATTTTTAGCGTCTAGATTAAGAGCAAGCGGCTTAAATTCCTTGATATCTGCGTTAAATTTAACGTTTGATCCAAGCAGGTTGCCTACGCCGTTAGCGTTAAAGTCTTTAAATACACCTTTTACGAGTCCGGCAAAGAGCATTTTTTCTTTAAGCTCGACTCCAAGCGAGCGTAAATTTGCAACTTCTACATCGTATTTTAGATCGATACTTTGGCTAAACACAGAAAGCGTTCCGTTTGTGTTTAGCGTTATTTCGTCATTTGCTTTAGCTACTATATCAATTGTGGTCGGGCGAATTTGAAATTTCTCAAATTTTACGTTATATCCGCTTTTTTCTTTAATAATATTTTCAACATAAGGCTTTACTATACTGTTTCCAAAGTTGGTGAATAAAACAGTATAGGCGCCGATGATCAAAATGACTATTAGCCCGAGCAAAAATACTAAAAATTTTTTCATGACTATCCTTTAAATTTAATTTATAAATTCATATAAGTTGAGTTTAACTAACTAAGAGTTTATTATAAATTTAGCTGAAATCATTGACAAATTTAAAAAACTATCATATAATTTCATCACTCAAAAAACAAGAGTGCTAAAAAATAATATTATACCAAAGGATGAATTATGAATTTTCAACCATTAGGCAAGCGTATCTTAGTTGAACGCCTTGAAGACGTTAAGACAACAGCAACAGGTATTATTATACCCGATAATGCAAAAGAAAAACCTTTAAGCGGTAAAGTTTTAGCGGTATCAAGCGAAGTAGAAAACGTAAAAGCGGGCGATGATGTGGTGTTTGGCAAATATGCCGGAACGGAGATAACGCTTGAAGGTAAAACTTATCTTGTGTTAAATTTAGATGACGTTTTGGGCGTTATTAAATAAATTTTGATTTTAAAAATTAATACTTAAGGAAAAGAAAATGGCAAAAGAGATATTTTTTTCAGATGAAGCTAGAAATAGACTATATGAAGGTGTTAGAAAGCTTAACGATGCCGTAAAAGTAACTATGGGACCACGCGGTAGAAACGTACTTATCCAAAAGAGTTTCGGCGCTCCTGCCATCACAAAAGACGGCGTTAGCGTAGCTAAAGAGGTTGAGTTAAAAGACGCACTTGAAAATATGGGTGCAGGGCTTGTAAGAGAAGTAGCAAGCAAAACGGCTGACGAAGCAGGTGACGGAACTACAACCGCGACAGTTTTGGCTAACGCTATATTTAAAGAGGGTCTTAGAAACATCACTGCAGGTGCAAATCCAATCGAAGTAAAACGCGGAATGGATAAAGAAGCGGCTGCTATCATAGCCGAGCTAAAAGCTATGGCTAGAAAAGTAACGGATAAAAAAGAGATAGCTCAAGTCGCTACAATATCGGCAAATTCAGACGCTACGATAGGTGAATTGATAGCTGACGCGATGGAAAAAGTAGGCAAAGACGGCGTTATAACCGTTGAGGAAGCAAAATCAATCCATGATGAGCTAAATGTGGTTGAGGGTATGCAGTTTGACCGTGGATATCTAAGCCCATACTTCATTACAAACGCTGAAAAAATGCAAGTAGAGCTAAGCAATCCTTATATATTGTTATTTGATAAGAAGATTACAAATTTAAAAGACCTTTTACCTATTTTAGAGCAAATTCAAAAGACCGGCAAACCGCTTTTAATCATAGCTGAAGATATCGAGGGAGAAGCTCTTGCGACTTTGGTTGTAAATAAACTTAGAGGCGTGCTAAATATCTCTGCCGTTAAAGCGCCGGGATTTGGAGATAGAAGAAAGGCGATGCTTGAAGATATCGCTATCTTAACAGGCGGTGAAGTGATAAGCGAAGAGCTTGGCAGAACGCTTGAAGGAGCAAATTTAAGCGATCTTGGACAAGCCTCAACCGTAGTTATCGATAAAGATAACACGACTATCGTAAACGGAGCTGGCGAAAAGACTTCTATAGATGCAAGAATAGCTCAAATCAAGGCTCAAATCGCAGAGACTACAAGTGATTATGATAAAGAAAAACTTCAAGAGCGTTTAGCCAAACTAAGCGGCGGTGTGGCTGTTATAAAAGTAGGTGCGGCAACAGAAACCGAGATGAAAGAGAAAAAAGACCGCGTAGATGACGCACTAAGCGCTACAAAAGCCGCTGTTGAAGAGGGTATCGTAATCGGCGGTGGCGCTGCGTTTATACAAGCAAGCTCTAGAGTGAAGCTTGATCTAAGCGGTGATGAGGCGATAGGTGCTGCTATCGTAAGACGCGCTTTAACTGCACCGCTTCGCCAAATAGCTGAAAATGCAGGCTTTGATGCAGGTGTTGTTGCAAATGCGGTCAGCACAAGCAAAGATGCAAATTTCGGATTTAACGCGGCTACGGGTGAGTATGTAAATATGTTTGAAGCAGGCATCATAGACCCTGTTAAAGTTGAGCGTGTGGCACTTCAAAACGCGGTTAGCGTTTCAAGTCTTCTTCTTACAACAGAGGCTACTATAAGCGAGCTAAAAGAGGACAAACCTTCAATGCCGGCAATGCCTGATATGGGCGGAATGGGTGGCATGGGCGGAATGATGTAATTTCTTCTATGAACTTTTTTATCACCTCTTTTTCTTAAAGAGGTGATTTTTATTATATTAAAATAATTAATATACTTTATCTTTTGTCCTTATTTTAAATTTAGTTATAAAAATTTACCACTTTAATATAGTGTCAGTATTAAAAGAATTATGTAAAAACTAAGCGGACTTGTTTTATCTTGTAATCTCAACTCTAAAAAAAGAGCCTAAAAGCGAATTAGTTAGGTATAGAGAGTCGGTTTAAGCCGACTCGTAAATAATATAAATTAAATTTTACCGCCCTCGACGACTACCGATTCAGCATCTACGCTGTCGCCATATACGGGCTTGAGTGTTTCATCGTATGCTTTGTGGAAGAATTGCTCTTTTTCAAGACTCATGATTTCGTTGTTTATCCACTTAAGCAAGGCTTCATTTCCTTTTTTAACTGCAGGCGCTATTGAGTCTATATTGCCGATTGATTGTATGCCTACCGTAAAGCCGGGATTTTCTTTAACCCATGCAAAAAGCAAAGTGTTATCATGCGATAGTGCGGCACCTCTTTTGTCAAGCAATGCTCCAAAAGTTTCGGTATTTTGATCAAATTTTAAAAGCTCTATCTCAGGATGATTTTTAGTAAAATAAGCATCTGCCGTAGTGCCTTTGTTTACGATCAGTTTCTTTCCCTTAAGCTCGCTTATGTCTTTGATTATCTCGCCATCGGAACTAACTACACCAAGTGAAACTTTCATATAAGGAAGCGCAAAATCAACCACTTTAGCCCTTTCTTCTGTTTTGGTGAAATTGGCTAGGATTATATCAACCTTGTCTGAGGTTAAAAATTCAACTCTGCTTGCAGCCTCTACGAGTTCAAATTTTACCTTGCTCTCATCTCCTAAGAGATCTTTTGCTATGCGCTTTGCAAAGTAAATATCATAGCCTTGGTTTTTGCCGTCCTTGTCTATAAAACCAAAAGGCGGTTTATCGCTAAATACCCCTATACGAACGTATCCGCGCTCCTTTATCTTATCTATCGCGTTTGCGCTAGAATTATCATTACCACAACCCGTTAGAAAGACGGTAGCGATTAATGCCAAAAATGAAAACAGAAGTTTTCTCATTCTTTCTCCTTGTATTATAAAATAAGTTTGTATTTATACCAAAAATTTTAAAACGAAAACAAATTTAGGAATTTTTTTGCTCTTTGAGTCTTTGGATTTGTAAAAAACTCTTCAGGATCGCTCTCTTCTACGATTTTTCCTTCATCCATAAATATTATTTTATCTGCAACCGCTCTTGCAAAACCCATTTCGTGAGTTACTATTAGCATGGTCATGCCTTCTTTTGCTAAATTTATGATCACATCAAGCACTTCTCGCACGATTTCAGGATCAAGCGCAGCCGTTACTTCGTCAAACAGCATAAGATCAGGCTTCATACAAAGCGCTCTTACTATGGCGATACGCTGCTTTTGGCCGCCGCTTAGCTCCTTTGGATAGGCGTATTTTTTATCGCTTAATCCGACCTTTTTTAGCCACATATCGGCTTCTTTTTCTACTTCTTTTTTATCACGTTTTTGAGCTTTTACGGGACCAAGTAAGATATTGTCTATGACGTTCATGTGATCAAATAGCTCATAGCTTTGAAACACCATGCCTACATATTGTCTTATGCGCGTCCAGTCTTTAAAGTCTTTATCTATCGACTCTCCGTGTATGACTATCTCGCCGCCGTGTATCTGCTCAAGTCCATTTATGCAACGCAAAGTCGTGCTTTTACCACATCCTGAAGGACCCAGTAGAACCACTACTTCGCCGCTTTTTACGTTTAAATTTATATCTTTAAGCGCTTGCGTAGAGCCATAAAATTTGTTTAAATTTTTGAGTTGCAATATCTGTTTGTCCATTAAATTCCCTAACCCCATCTCTCTTCAAGTCTCTTTGAGAGCTTTGAAATAGGATAGCATATAATAAAATATAGAAAAAATATAAATCCGTATATCCAAAACGGCGCCATATTGTTTGTAAAGACATGATTTTCGATGATTTGCTGTCCGACTTTAACTACCTCTACGACACCTATTAGCACCACTATAGAGGTTGTTTTAATCATCCTGCTTAGCAAATTTACAGCCCCCGGAACCAAACGACGCATGGCAAGCGGAACGATTACGTTTATGTAAATTTGAGTCTTGCTAAGACCTAGCGACGCCGCGCTTTCAAATTGATGTCTTGGTATGGAAGTGATAGCTCCACGCACTATATCCATCATCTCAAACACTCCCCAAACGCTAAATACCAAAAGCGACGCCGTAAATGCGCTTATGTGAATTCCCAAGGCTCTGCTTACACCAAAGTAAAATATAAAGAGCCAAACTATAGTCGGCATAATGCGAATAATCTCAAGGCAAATTTTGCAAATCATATATATAAATTTGTTTTTTGAACTCATCACTATGCCCATGATAAGCCCGCCGATGATCGATATGACGATAGATATGATAGAAATTTGCAAGCTTACGATAAGCCCTTCGCCAAGTCGCATTAAATTTTGCGCGTCAAATAAAATACTAGCTCCTTGCAACTCTCATCCTTCTTTCAAGCCATGTCAGCGCAAGCGATATAGGCAAGATAATAACAAGATAGCTGATAACAAGCATAAAAAGCGCCTCATCGGTTTTATAATAAAGCCCGATGAGATCCTTTGCGACATAGACTAGATCCGCAAGAGCTACTATGCTGACTATTGAAGTTTCTTTAAGTAAAAATATTATATTTGCGCTTATTGACGGTAGGGCGACGCTAAAAGCTTGTGGCAATACTACATATCCAAGAAGCTGATGATCGTTTAATCCTATGCTTAATCCCGCTTCAAGTTGAGATTTTTTTACCGACTCAAACCCGAGCCTAAAACTCTCCGCCATGTAGCTTCCCCCAAGAAAGGTAAGCCCTATAACAGCGCATGAAAACGAGCTTATATTTATGCCCAGCTTTGGCAAACCGTAATACAAGAAAAACAGCTGTATAAGAAGCGGAGTGTTGCGCGAAAGTTCGATATAGCCATTAACTATAGGCACTAAAGGATTGATCTTATAAAATTTAATCATCATACAAAATATACCGACAAGGATAGAAAAGACTATCCCCCAAAAGGCTAGATTTAGCGTCAAAATTCCGGCCTTTATAAACATCGGATAAAATTCTTTTATAAACTCAAAATCCATAAATTTGACCTATTGTTTAAAATTTGCGAGATTTTAGCGTATTAATACTAAATTTAAAGACAAAATTAGTATTAATACGACTACCGAAAGAAAAATTTATTTTTTAAGCATAGGTTTGTATGGTCCAAATCTGTGAGCGTTCTCGTCAAATCCGTCGTTGTAAGGTCCTACATCCATATCCATAGGCTTTACGTCAAGATCGGGGAAGTCTTTTTCGCGACCTTGTTTGATAGGTCTAGGATGAGAGTTCATATAAGCCGTTACGTCATACGCTTCTTCCCAGCTTAGAGTCGCGTCGCCTTGAGGCATGGTTGATTTTACATATTGAGCGCCTTTTATTAAGCGGTACATGCCAGCTCCCGTGTTGTAGCTGTCATCTCCCCAAAGTGCGGGAAATATATAATAATCTCCGCCGTTTGCAAAGTCTGGATTTATCATGCCTTCTCCGTTTTCACCGTGGCATGAGGCGCATTTGGCTGCATAAATTTCTTTACCTTTTTTAGGATCGGCAGCCCTATCTATGTATTCGGCCTTAACGAGCCCTTGACCCTTGACCTTTGAGCCCACTTCATATCCGCTTGATAGCCAGTGCATATAAGTTACCATCGCGCGCATCTCTTTTGAATTCGCAGGTATCGGTTTGCCCGACATCGAGCGCTGAAAGCAGCCGTTTATGCGATCTTGCAGGGTTACCACCTGATCGGCTCTTGAGTTGTATTGAGGAAATCTAGCCGTAATTCCTACGAAAGGAGAGTGTCCAGGCTCAACTCCGCCCTTTGAGTGGCAGCTTGAACAGGATAGGTTGTTGCCCGCAAAGCGCTTTTTCTCGTCTTTTGCCTGAGGGCCAAGATAGCGCGAGGTCTCGTTTAGTAGCTTTGAGCCGAATATAACTGTTTTTGCATAAGGAGAGTCGCCAAGCTTGACTTCGTCTATTATGCCGTTTTCATCAATTCCCGCAGGAAGCTTGAATTCCTGAACTTTTACTTCAAACGGATAAGCGCTTTTAGCCTTATCTTTGGCTGCGTCAAACGCAAAAGAGCTGCTTATCAAAAGCGGCACAGCCATCAGCAAAACACTGTTTTTCATAAAATCTCCTTATGGTTAAGTTATTTAAATTCTATTTAGAATATATTAGAAAATATTACAGCAATTTAATGTAGATATTCTTTAATTTTTAAAACTAGAATTTTTTTAATATGTTACAATTAGCTTTAAAATTTTCGTATTAAGAGTGTCGATGGATATTTTTCAATTTATCGGATTTCTAGGCATGATTTGTATCGTTCTTGGATATTTACTTCTTCAGATAGGAAGACTTACAAGCAATGACTTAAGCTATCAGCTTATAAATTTAGTAGGAGCGATACTGCTTATCATCTCGCTTCTTGTGCATTTTAATCTAGGCTCTTTTTTGATAGAGGTTTTTTGGATATTCATAACGCTTTATGGAATTTTTAAAATTTACAAAAACAGATCAAGGAGTGAAATTTGAGAGCTTATGCAGAGTGGGAAAAGCAAGAGCTTCTGTTTTTATCGTTACCGCACGAAAACAGCGACTGGCAGCCGTATTTGAACGAAATTTTAGATAGCTACGAAGAGCTTGTGGCGGCGATAACTCCTTTTCAAAAGTGCGTTTTGATATGTCCCGATGAAGAAATTTTTAACTTACGATTTGCCAAATTTGATAATGTGGAGTTTGTTAAGATTGATACCGATGATACGTGGATACGCGATTACGGGATGATTGACGTTGAAAACGGAGATAAAATTTTAAGCTATGATTTTAAATTCAACGCATGGGGCGGGAAATTTGAAAGCTCAAAGGATAATGCCGTAAATTTAGAGCTTATTAAGCGTTTTAGGACAAATTTGCAAGAGATTGATTTCATCCTAGAGGGCGGAAGTGTAGAATTTAACGGACAAGGCACTTTGCTAACGACTGAAACTTGCCTGTTAAACGATAATAGAAATTCCAAATTTAGTAAAGATCAGATTGAAGAGAGGCTAAAAGAGCTTTTTGGCTTAAATCGTGTTATCTGGCTTAAGCACGGCTTCATAAAGGGCGATGATACCGACTCTCACATAGATACTTTGGCTAGATTTATCTCACCTGATACGATTGCCTATGCTTGCACGGATGATAAAAACGACGAGCACTATGAGGAGCTTGAAAAAATGAAGCAAGAGCTTGAAAAAACGGGCTTTAACCTCTTGCCACTTCCGCTTCCTAGCCCTAAATTTTACGAAGGTAAAAGGCTAGGGTGTACTTATGCAAATTTTATCTTTGTAAACGGCGCTTTGATTGTGCCTACCTATGATGATAGAAACGATAAAATCGTGCTTGAACGCCTTGCAAAAGCGCTTCCAAATCACAAAATAATAGGCGTAAATTCGCTCGTTTTTGTTCGTCAAAACGGCTCGCTTCACTGCTCAAGCCAAAACAGATACGAAGGCTCGCGAGATAAATTATCTTGATAATAGATGAGATGATAAGATGCCAGCAGAGCAAATAAAATCTAAAAATGAGCGGCAAGACTCTACATTAAATAGCTTAAAAACGGAAAAAAAATTGCAGCGTTTAGCGGTTATTACCGCCGGGGCTACGGCATTTTTGCTGGCTATCATTAAACTTATCTCAGGCATTTATAGCGGCTCCATATCCGTGCTTAGCTCCGCTATTGATTCTATGCTTGATTGTCTTATATCGGTACTAAATTTCTTTGCACTTAAGAAGTCAAACGCTCCGGCAAACGATAAATTTAACTTCGGCTACACCAAGCTTGAAGCCTTGGCGGCGCTTTTTGAAGGGGCTTTAATCATCGCAATCGGTGTTTTTATATTTTATGAAAGCGCTATTAAATTTACCGCCGAAGAGGTTAGCATAGATGTCAATACCGGTCTTTACGTTATGGTTTTTTCTTTAGGCGTTACGGGAATTTTGGTAGCGTTTTTAAACAAAGTAGCTCAAAAAACTCAAAATTTAATCATAAAGGCAGACGCGCTTCACTATAAGAGCGATTTTTTCACGAATTTAGCCGTAGTTGCCGCTCTTGTGATTATCAAATTTACTGGATTTACGATAATAGACGCGATTTTTGGCGTTTTAATTAGCTTTTATATAGTTCATTCTGCTATAAATTTGTTAAAAGACAGCGTTTTGGTCCTTATGGACAGGGCGCTTGAGCCTGAAATCATAAAGCAGATAGAGGAGATACTCTCTTTAAAAAAGGAAATTTCAAGTTTTCACGGACTTACTAGCAGAAAGAGCGCAAATGATTGTTATATCAGCGTTCATCTTGTGTTTGATAAAGAAATTTTACTAATCAGAGCTCACGACATATCAAACGAGATAGAAGAGCAGATTAGGACTAAATTTCCGCAGTTTGAGTGGCATATCATCACTCATCTTGATCCGTATGACGATAGGTAGTATAAAGAGCGATTTATGAGGCGTTTATCCTCTTTGATGTATAATTTTTAAAATTTAAATTTAAGGTAAAATTATGAAAGTAGCTTTAATTCAGCAGAAATTTCACGGAACTAAAGAGGCGACAAACCAAAAGACTTTAGATCTAATTAAACATGCTTCAAGCCAGGGCGCTGATCTTGTGGTGTGCCAAGAGCTTCATCAAACGCAATATTTTTGTCAAAGTGAGGATACGGAATTTTTTGATTTGGCAAACGATTGGCAAGACGATGTGAGGTTTTGGGGTGAGGTTGCTAAGTTAAACGGCGTAGTTTTGGTTACTTCGCTATTTGAAAAGCGCGCAGACGGGCTTTATCATAACACCGCTTACGTATATGAAAAAGACGGCAAAGTTGCGGGCAAATACCGCAAAATGCACATACCTGACGATCCCGGATTTTACGAGAAATTTTATTTTACGCCCGGAGACATTGGATTTGAGCCGATACAAACGAGTCTTGGCAAGCTTGGCGTTTTGGTTTGCTGGGATCAGTGGTATCCTGAGGCGGCTAGACTTATGGCTTTGCGTGGAGCGCAAATTTTAATATACCCTACGGCGATAGGATGGTTTGAGTCTGATACCGAGGCTGAAAAATCTCGCCAGCTTGAGGCGTGGGTAGCCGTTCAGCGCGGTCATGCGGTAGCAAACGGTTTACCTGTGGTGGCGGTAAATCGCGTAGGATTTGAAAAAGATACAAGCGGAGCTATGGACGGCATAAAATTTTGGGGCAATAGCTTTGTATTTGGACCTCAAGGAGAGGAAATTTTCCGCGCCGATAGCACAAGCGAACTATGCGAGATAGTAGAAATCGATATGAAAAGAAGCGAAGAAGTGCGTCGAATTTGGCCTTTTTTAAGAGATCGAAGGATCGATGCTTATGCGAATTTGACAAAGAGATTTATTGACTAAAAATTTTAAGATATTTTATTACTGCAAAATTTGCTATAAAATTTAGATTTAATCAAATTTACTCAGATATATTGAGTTAAATTTGATTAAATTTGTTTGCGAGAAAATTTACGATAGCGATTTATTTTAGCTCTGCGGGCAATACCAAATACTGCATTAATCAATTCATAAGCTACCTTCATGAGGATGTTTTAACGGTTTCGATTGAAGATGTTGCTTGCGCTAAACATTTAAGCAAACATCAAGATGTCATTCTTGCGTATCCTATTTATTTTAGCGACCTGCCAAGGATTGTGCGTGAGTTTCTTTACAAAAACAGCGCAAATTTTAATGGCAAAAATGTATTTATAATCTCTACGATGGAGGCTTTTAGCGGTGATGGGACCGGATGTGCGGCTAGAATTTTAAAGAAATTCGGTGCAAATATAACGGGCGGGGCGCATATAAAAATGCCCGGATTTATCCTTGATGTAGGTATTTTTAGCTATTCGCACGAGAAAAACGAACGCATAATCAGCCAAGCTTCTATTAAAATAAAACACCTTGCGGAGCTGTTTATGGCGGGTAAGTATCCTAAGCACGGACTAAGCTTGTTTCATCAAATAGCGGGATTTTTAGGGCAGCGACTTTGGATGAAAATTTATGACAAGACACCATTTAGTAAGAGTAAGCCCACTCTTGATGAAGCTCGTTGCACGGGTTGTGGCAGTTGCGTGAAGCCTTGCCCGATGGCAAATATAAGCTTGGTTGCTAGAAAGGCTAAATTTGATGATAACTGCACACTTTGTTATAGATGCGTAAATATATGTAATCAAAAAGCCATAACAATACTCGGTAAAGCAAAAAATTTAGAAAAGTCAATTCCTGCTAGATTTTAGTCCTGCGAATTTGCAATAAGTAGCCTAAAATTCAGCTTTTGCGATCTCTTAAATTTAACACTTCTTTTTGCAAATGCTTTAGAAATTTATATTAAATAAAACTTAAGAAATTATTTTTTAAAGTTAAAATGTGTAAAATTAGCAAAAATTTTAAATAAGCCGTAAAAAATTAAATGGATTTTTCATAAAAAACTATTTTTTTGTGATACGATAAAAAATCCAAAATTTATGATAAAGGATTGGCTATGAAAAAGACATCTTTAGTTTTAGCAGGGCTTCTTTTTGCTTCGACACTTGGCGCAAAAGAGTTTATATCTATCGGCACGGGTGGAATGACAGGCACTTATTATCCTGTCGGAGGCGCGATTTGCCGTCTTGCAAATAAAGATCCTCAGATAAAATGCTCCGTGCAATCAACCGGAGGCTCTATATATAACGTAAATAACGTGCTTAAAAAAGAGCTGAATTTCGGTTTCGTGCAAAGCGACGTAGTCTATGATAAATACAACGGTGTTGGCAAATTTAAAGATATGGGCGATAAAAATTTACGTGCTGTAGTATCAATCTATCCTGAGCTTTTGGCGTTTGTCGTATCAAAAGCAAGCGGAATAGCTTCAATAAATGACCTTGAGGGCAAAAATATAAACGTAGGAAATCCGGGTAGCGGTAATGAAATGACGGCTCTTACCGTGTTTAACGCCTACGGCTTTGACGCTAAGAAGCTAAAGCATCACGGAGTTTTAACGGCTCAAGAGTGTCCGCACGCACTTAAGGATAAGAAAATTGACGGATATTTTTACATGGTAGGTCACCCTACGGCAAACATCACTGACGCCGCAAATTCAATGCCTATTGATATTGTAAATATTAGCGGCGAAAATATCGATAAGATGCTTAAAGAGTTTCCTTATTTTGCAAAAGGCGTGATACCAAAAGGCACTTACGAAGGCGTTGATAAAGACGTAGAAAGTATAGGCGTTAAGGCTGTTTTGGTAACAAATAAAGATATGAGCGATAAGGCTGTAGCGGCTGTCGTTAAGGCAATACTAGATAACTTTGACGAGTATAAAACACTTCACCCTGCGCTTGGTGCGGTAACGAAAGAGTCTTTAGTCGAAGGACTTTCAGCACCGCTTCACCCTGCGGCTGAGGCTGAGTTTAAAAAACACGGAATAATAAAATAATATAAATCAAATTTAAAGGTAGGTGTATGGAAGTTGGAAATGTAGCGGCGCAAGAGAAAGAGGAATTTGTAGAGGTTAAGACAAGAGAGATAAACTCGAATTTTTATCTTTATCTAACAAGTATAATCTGCTTTGCGTGGTCGGTTTTCCAGCTTTACATAGCCTACTTTCCGATGAATACGACTATGTCGCGATCCGTTCACTTTGCATTTGCGATAGGGCTTGTGTTTTTGCTCTATCCGCTTAAATTTCATAAAAAGGCTCATACGAGCATGCCGATTTATGATATCGTCCTTTGCGTCGTGGGTGTTTTTGCGGCTCTTTATCCTTTTATAGAATTTTACTCTTTGGCTCAAAGACCGGGCGATTATACTAAAGTTGATATTGCGGTGTCGTGCATCGCCGTTTTGATACTGTTTGAAGCGGGCAGACGCGTGATAGGTCCTGCTTTAGGCATTATCGCGGCTATATTTTTAGCGTATGATTACTTTGGTCAATATATGCCCGATATCATAGCTCATCAAGGTGCGAGCCTAAATAAGCTTGCAGGACATATGTATCTAACTACCGAGGGTGTATTTGGTGTGCCTCTTGGGGTTAGCGTTAGCTTTATCTATCTGTTTGTATTGTTTGGTTCGTTGCTTGAGCGAGCCGGAGCGGGGCAGTATTTTATAAATTTGGCCTTTGCGATGCTTGGCAGATTTAGAGGAGGTCCTGCTAAGGCCTCGGTTATCGCTAGCGGGCTAACGGGAATGGTTTCAGGAAGCTCAACGGCAAACGTAGTAACGGTTGGAACATTTACTATACCTCTTATGAAAAAAGCCGGTTTAAGCAGCACTAAAGCAGGTGCCATCGAAGTTGCTGCGGGTGTAAACGGTCAGCTTATGCCGCCTATTATGGGTGCAGCAGCCTTTATCATAGCCGAATTTTTGGGCATGAGCTATACAAATGTAATGATAGCTGCTGTAATTCCAGCATTTGTTTGCTATATGTCTCTGTTTTTTATTGTGCATTTGGAGGCTTGTAAGCTTGGGCTTAAAGGCATGCAGCACGATAAGAATTTCTCAAGATTTAAAATTTTTGTAAGCGGAATTCACTATCTGATTCCGATTCTGGTTTTGCTTTATACTCTTTTGATAGCAAAAGAATCACCTATTTCCGCCGCTTTTAACGCTATTAACGTATTATTTTTGATAATAATATTTCAAGAGCCTATTAGAAAATTGGCATTTAAAGAAAAAGTTAGTAAAAACGACTTTATTATCGGCTTTGCCGATATCTTCTGGGCGATGGTCGGCGCAGCTAGAAACATGACTACAATCGCGATAGCAACGGGTTTAGCCGGTATCATCGTAGGCTCTATCTCGCTTACGGGTGTCGGTCAGGTGCTGTCTGAAGTAGTCGAGACGCTAGCCGGAAACAACATCGTGCTTATACTGTTTTTAACGGCGATCATGTCGCTAATTCTTGGCATGGGACTTCCGACTACGGCTAATTATATCGTGGTAAGCTCGCTCGTGGCTCCCGTAATTTTATTTTTAGCTTATAAAAACGGCTTTTTGATACCTGCGATTGCGGTGCATCTGTTTGTGTTTTACTTTGGAATTTTAGCAGACGATACCCCGCCTGTTGGAATCGCCGCTTACGCTGCTGCAGGAATTGCCAAAGCAAATCCGGTAACTGTCGGTGTTCAGGGATTTTTTTATGATCTAAGAACGACTATTTTGCCGTTTTCGTTTGTATTTAATAACAAATTGCTTCTTATTGAGAGCGTAAATCCTGCTTCTCCAAGCGACGCCAAGGGCATAGTTTGGATAACAAATCCGGCAGAGATACTTCTCATATTTTCAACCGCACTTATAGGCATGTTTGCTTTTGCGTCCGCACTTCAAGGTTATTTTGTTACTCGCGTTCAAATTTGGGAGCGAGCCTTGCTTATGCTGGTTGTGCCGCTAACATTGGTGCCAAATATGTGCGCTAAATATATCCCGTTTATCGCAAACGAATATATCTCTTACGCTATTGGCGCGGGGATTTATTTTGCACTTTTTGCTTATCAGTGGATAAAGAACAAAAGCGGGAAAAGAGCGCTTGCGATATAGGCTATGTTTAAAGCCTATGTTTCGTTAATTGGCGCTACTTTCATCGTTGGGTTTTCGTTTGCTTTTGTAAAAATTTCGCTTGAGAGCGCAAGCGTATTTGAAAGTCTTGCGCATAGATTTAGCTTAGCTTTTCTTGCTGTTTTGATCTTGCTTAAATTTGGCGTTATCAGCGCTAAATTTAGCTTGCAGGATTTAAAGCAAGTGGCGTTTATCGCGGCTTTATACCCAAGCTCGTTTTTTGCGTTTCAGGCTTTTGGGCTAGTTTATACAAGCTCTCTTGTGGCGGGAGTTTTGCATGCCTGCACACCTATCATGACTATGATTTTTGCGCAAATTTTTATCAAAGAGCGAACAAATTTACTGCAAAAGCTCTTTATCTTGATATCTGTTTTTGGCGTAGTTTATATACTTGTAATGTCAGGAAATTTAAGTGCAAATTCAAGCTTTTTAGGCAACTTTTTGATCCTTCTTTCAGTAGTTGCCATCTCGCTTTATAATGTTTTCACAAGGAAAATTTTAGCCAAATTTGAGATATCAAAGCTCGTTGTTATAATGGTTTTTATCGGATTTGTCTTTTTTAACGGTTTAAATTTGATCGATTTTATTTCAAGCGAACGTGATCTGAAGCTTTATTTTGCACCGTTTTTAGAGCTTAAATTTAGCTTTGCGATAGCATTTTTAGCCATCTTTAGCTCCGTATGTACATCGTTTTTATTTGGCTACGCATTAAAACATCTTGAAGCTTTTAAAGTCGGCATCTTTAGCAACCTTTCGACTTTGATAACCATCATCGCGGGAGTCGTTTTACTAGATGAAAAATTTGAAATTTATCATTTTATAGGGACAATTTTGATAATCTTAGGCGTTTTAGGTCTTAACTTATCAAATTTAAACAGGAAACAAGAGTGAAAATAGCTATTTTTGACTCAGGGCTTGGCGGACTTAGCGTGCTAAATGAGGCTTTAAAGAAATTGCCAAACGAGCAATTTTTATACTATGCCGATAGAGATAACGTCCCTTACGGTCTAAAATCAAACGAGGAAATTTTAAAATTTACGACCAAAGCGGTAAAATTTATGCAAGAGCAGGGCGCAAAGGCTATCGTTATCGCTTGCAATACGGCTACAAGTGTCGCTATAAAAGAGCTTCGATCGAATTTTAACTTGCCTATCATCGGCATGGAGCCCGCCGTAAAAAAGGCCGTTGATACATGCAAAAAAGCAAGAACTCTCGTCATTGCCACGCCAGTTACCGTTAAAGGAAATAAGCTAAAAGAGCTGATAGCTCGCGTTGATAGCGATCATCTTATAGATCTCGTTGCGCTTGCAAAGCTGGTTGAATTTGCCGAAAATGAGGAGTTTAACTCGCCTAGAGTGAAGGAGTATTTACAAAGCGAGCTTTTAGAATTTGATCTGTCGCTTTACTCGTCATTGGTGCTTGGCTGCACGCATTTTAATTATTTTAAAGATAGCTTGCGTGAAATTTTACCAAGCCATATAAGGCTGCTTGACGGCAACGAAGGCACTGTAAATAAGCTTAAATTTGAGCTTGAAAGGCTAAATTTGCTTGAAAACACCCCTGCAGATGTGGAGTATTTTTATTCAGGTAGAGCGGTAAAAGAAAGTGCTGAGCTAGATAAGATAGATAGATGCCTAGCTCGCCTTGAAAAGATGCTTTTGATAGAGTGAATTTGCAAATTTAAATTTCATCCCCGAAGCGTTTTGGCGCTAAATTTAAAGCTTGTTTGATCTTTCAAGATCGCCAGCCCACTCACATCCCAGCTTATCGCCCGCATTGCAGGACTTGTCAAAAAACTCTTTTGCTTTTTTGAAATTTGAGCGTTCAAGATATGCAGAGCCAACCGTGCTGCAAGCATAGCCTTGCCCGAGTTCGCAAGCTTTAGTAAAGAGCTCTTCTGCTTTTTTGGAGTCAGCCTTAATCGTTTCGCCAAGCTCATACATCCCACCTGCTTGCGAGCAGCCCTCGCCCGATCCTGCTTCACAACCTTTGATATATAACTCAAGCGCCTTTTTAGAGTCTTTGTTTATAAATTTGCCGACTTGATACATAGTGCCTAGTTTTGAACACGCATCAGCATTTTTATTTTTGCAAGCGGTGCTAAATTTCTCAAATGCTGTTTTAAATTCAGCATTTTGATAGGCTTTTAATCCGTCTTCAAAATCCCCGCTCATCGCAACCATAGCCGCAGCAGATAGCATTAATATCTTTTTCATTTGATCTCCTAAAATTTGAGATATTTTATCATAATAAAAATTATACTATGCTAATATAGCAGATTATATAATAGCTTTGTTTAGGCGCTTTTCGCGTTCTTTAAAATCGCTCATTAAAGAGCCGATATACTCATAAAAGCTCTTTTGATGATGCGGGTAAATGAGATGGGTTAGTTCGTGAAGTATGACGTATTCGATTAGACCCGGCTCTTTTTCGATGAGGTTTAGATTTAAGTTAATGTAGCCTTTGTGATAATTACAACTTCCCCAGCGTGTTTGCATTTTTCGTATCACTACGCGGTTTATTTTGCGGTTTATGATAGGGGCAAATTTATCGATAAATCCAGTAAAAACACGCTTTGCTTCGCTTTTTTTAAACTCTTCTAGTCTCTTTAAATTTGCAGCTAAAATTTGATCATCCGATATCAAAACGGAGTTTAAATTTTCATCAAATTTTATCTTATAAATTTTGCCAAACAATCTAAACTCATCATCTTTTGGCAAATTTGCCGAAATTCTTTCATGCGTTTTAGTAAGCCAATCTTTGTGAGCGTTTAGGAAATTTATGGCTGTTTTTTGTGTAGTATAAAACGGCAAAGAGCAAGAAATTTTGCCTTGCTTATTTATTTTAAGCCTTATATTTCTTGCTCTTTTTGTAAATTTTAAAAATACTTTAAAATCTAAAAAATCAATTACTCTCTCTTTTGTCATATTGTGCTAAAGAGCGTATCAGTCAAGCTGTCTTGATGTCTTGTGGAACAAAGTTAGGGCGATAAACATAAACGCCAAAACACAAGAGGCGATTAGTGCGTAAAATCCACCGTCCCATCCAAAGACATCTACTAATTTACCCATTACATATCCCGCACTTGCCGAGCCTAGCAAATATCCAAATAGTCCCGTTAGTCCTGTCGCAGTGCCCGTTGCTACTCTAGGCACAAGATCGGCAGCTTGAAGTCCTATCATCATAACAGGTCCGTATATCAAAAATCCGATTGCAACCAAACAGAGGTTATCTACTAAAGGATTGCCGGCAGGGTTTTTCCAGTAAACCACTATAGCGATTAAGACGCCCACCAAAAAGAGCAGCATAGGCGGTGCGCGGTGGCCTTTGAAAACTTTGTCGCTTAGATATCCGCTGGCGAGCATACCGAAAATTCCCGCGTATTCGTAGAGGAAATATGCCCAGCTTTGCTTGTCTACTGTAAAGTGCTTAACCTCTTTTAGGTATGTAGGCGCCCAGTCTATGATCCCATATCTAACAAAATATACAAATATATTAGCAATAGTTATAGCCCACAAAAATTTGTTATTGATGATATATTTGTAGAAGATATCTTTTGAGCTTAGAGTGTGGGCTGATTCTACTTTTTGGACATGCTTTTCTCCTTTATACTCTTCAACAGGCGGTAAGCCTACGGATTCAGGGGTATCTCGCATGAGATAAAACATCACGAAGGCTAAGACTATGGCGATTAATGCAGGCAGGTAAAATAGCGATTGCCAAACGCCAAAAATGGAAAGTCCAAGTATAGCAAGAGGTCCTATAAGTCCGCCTCCTAAGTTGTGAGAGACATTCCACCAGCTCCACCATACTCCGCGCTCCGATGTAGAAAACCAGTTTGTCATGCTCTTTGCACCGGGAGGATAACCCATGCCTTGAAACCAGCCGTTAAGTGCGCCAAGAATTATCATAGTTCCTATAGATGAAAGCACTCCCGGAACTAAGCCAAATATAAGACTCACTATTGCCGAGCAGATAAGACCTATCGCCATAAAATACTTGGGGTTGCTTCTATCCGAGATGTTTCCCATGATAAATTTACTAAAGCCGTAAGCCATAGACAGCGCCACACCGACTTTACCTAAATCAGCCTTGCTAAAGCCGTATTCGTCGATAAGATAAGGAATTGCTAGAGAGAAGTTTTTGCGGATGAGGTAGTATGCCGCATAACCTATAAATACACCGGCAAAAATTTGCCAACGAAGTTTTTTATACTCCGCATCAACGCGAGAAGGCTCTACTTTTTGCGTTGATGGAGGAGAAGCCTTTAGAAAAGAAAACATATTTCTCCTTGTTAAGTAGTAAATTTAAATAAAAACACGCCATTTTATCACAAGGTAACTTTAAAATTTGCTTTATTGTATAAATTTAAGATTTTATTAATATATTTAACTTGACCTCACACAAGCCGTTTTGACTGCCATTTTCTACTCTTCCATCGCCAAGTATTTACAAGGCCTCTTAACCACTCGTCAGCTACAAATCCGATCCAAACTCCAATAATTCCCATACCTTGAACTATACCAAGATAGTATCCAAGCGGCAAGCTAACGCCCCACATGAAAATAAGCCCCGTTATAAGCGGAAATTTAGCGTCTCCTGCGGCACGAAGCGAATTTACTATGACGATGTTAAATGTTCGTCCCGTCTCAAGCACGATAGAAAGCGCAAACAACGGTAGCATGATCTCTTTTAGCTCGGCTGTCAAATTTAACCTATCCATGATGATCTCTTTGCCAAAGTATGCGGCTAAAACCACGATAGTAGTGGCTATAAAGCCAAGCTTAAGCGCGTAAAACGTCCTTTTATAAGCGTCATCAAACCGCATGGCACCTACTAAATGCCCCACGATGATCTCGTTTGCCACGCTTATACTAGCTCCGCAAAGCAAGATCAAAAGTGTGATCTGAAAATATATGGTCTGCACGCTTAGGCTTGCTTCACCCATGCTTGCTACAAAGCCAAAAGCGACCATGTATTGCGCCATCCAGAGTAAATTTTCTCCCGCGCTTGGAAGCCCGACCGATAAAATTTTGCTTAAAATTTTAAACGGAAGGCTAACTAGCATTTTTATATCAATTCTAACTTTAGCCGTGCGAGAAAGGATGATAAAAAGCACTATAAGCGCAACTAGCCTTCCGACGAGAGTTGATACGCCAACTCCGTATAATCCGTAGTTTGGAAGCCCAAACCAGCCAAAAAGAGCTATCGCGTTGCCAAGAAGCGTAATGACATTCATTAAAACGGAGACAAGCATAACCTGAAATGCGAAGTTATAGACTCTAATAACCGCCGCAAGCACCATCCCGACTCCGTCAAAAAATAGCGCTATGCCAAGAACGTGTAGGTAGTTAAAGCTCTCGTCTATCAAATTTTCAGGCACTTGTAAAAGCTCTAAGACCTCATGTCCGTAAAAGTAGATAAATATCGCCGCAGTGATACCAAAAATAGTGTTAAAAGTGATGCTTGCGTGTATAACTCTGATGGCTAAATTTTTGTTTTTTGCGCCCAAGGCTTGAGCGACCACGACCGAGCAACCAACGCTTAAAAAGCTAAAAATTGTCATGAAAAGATCCATGACTTGATTGCCCGCACCCATTGCGCCCACTAGATGAATGCTTACTTTTGTCACCATGTAGGTGTTTATGATGAGCGTTATGAAGTGTAAAAACATATCCAAAAATATAGGAATCGTAAGCTTTCTAAGTGAGAGGTTCATAAATTTCTCTTTTGTACAGGGGGTTAAATTTAAGGGCTAATTATATCAAATCATCTGCGTTAATTATCCTTAAATTCCTGTTGTTAAGTTAATTTAAGCCTTTAAATTTTAAAGCTACAAAGCGATGTTTGTAAATTTGAATTTTGATTTAACTAATAAGAAATGAAATTTGCAAATTTCATTAAACTGCCATTTTAAACTTTGTATGCAACAAAGCTAAACATTATCCCTCATTTATGCCTAAAATAGGCTTTTTATAATATTTTTATTAGCTTACTTAAGTATAATCTTTGCAAATTTAAATTTAACGGGTGCGAAATGGAAAAGAGAAATTTCACTTCAAGATGGGCCTTTATCATCGCTTCGGTAGGCTCTGCTATAGGCATGGCAAACGTCTGGGGATTTCCTTATAAGGTAGGGACAAACGGTGGAGGCGCATTTTTGCTTATATATCTGTTTTTTATCGCGATATTTTCATATGTGGGACTTTCGGCCGAATACGCTATCGGTAGGCGAGCTAAAACAGGCACTCTTGGCTCTTACGAGTATGCTTTTAGCACGCGCGGACTTGATAAGATAGGCAAAATCGTAGGCTGGATACCGCTGGCAGGATCCATGTGTATAGCCATAGGCTATGCCGTCATCATCGCTTATATCCTAAAGGCGCTTACTCAAGCTATCACGGGCTCTTTAATGAGCGTTGATACAAATACCTGGTTTGAGTCTTTTGCCTTGAGTGATTATTCGGTCATTCCTTTTCACTTTATAGTGGTTGCGGGTACGCTTTTTACCCTTCTTTTTGGTGCAAAGAGCATAGAAAAAACAAATAAAATAATGATGCCTCTGTTTTTCGTGCTGTTTTTTATACTCGCCATTAGAGTTGCTATGCTTGACGGGGCTTTTGAAGGATATAAATTTATCTTTAGAGGAGGCTGGGATAAGTTAAGCGAGCCTATGGTTTGGGTAGCTGCTATGGGACAGGCGTTCTTCTCGCTTTCTATCACGGGATCCGGCATGATAGTTTATGGAGCTTATCTATCTAAAAAAGAAGATATTGTAGATTCCGCTAAGAAGACGGCGTTTTTTGATACTCTTGCGGCGATGACGGCTGCTCTTGTAATGATACCTGCGGTATTTGCTTACTCTATGGATCCGGCTGCCGGTCCCGGGCTGCTTTTTGTAACTTTGCCTAAAATTTTACAAGATATGCCCGGCGGGCAAATTTTTGCGATTATTTTATTTACGGCTGTGATATTTGGCGGTATAACGTCTTTACAAAACATGTTTGAGGCCGTCGCCGAATCGATAATGCACAAATTCCCAAACATAAAACGCGTGCCTATGCTGATTATCTTGTGTGTGGTTTGCTTTGGCATAGGCGTAAATATGGAAGCTATTAGCAAATGGGGTCCTTGGATGGATTTCGTATCTATCTATATTATCCCTATCGGTGCGGTTATAGGCGCGATATCTTGGTTTTGGATTATCAAAAAAGAAGAGATAATGGGCGAGATAAATACAGGTGCAGCTAAAGCTCAAGGTGCGCTTTGGTATAACATAGGAAGATATATCTATGTGCCGATGGCTCTTACTCTTTGTATAATTGCACTTAGCATGCAACACTCGTTTTAAGGGTTAAAGTGGCGTTAGTCGATCTTATCGAAGTTAGTAAGAAATTTGGCGCTAATGAAATTTTAAATCAGATAAATTTCAGCATAAACGAGCGTGAGATCATAGCCGTCATAGGCAAAAACGGAAGCGGCAAGAGCACTCTTATGAAGCTTGTAGCAGGAAGCTATGAGCCTGACACGGGAAGGCGTGTAGTGCAAAACGGCATAAAGGTCGAGATGCTCGCGCAAAATCCTAAATTTGATGAAGGTATAAGCGTCAAGGAGGCTTTAAATTTAGAACTTAAAGAGATATTTGACGCTAGAAGCGAGTATACAACCGTGCTTGAAAAGCTTGCCGACAATCCAAGCGATAAGGAGCTTAATTTAAAGCAAGATGAACTTATAAAATTTATAGAAGCGAAAGACGGCTGGCAGATCGAGCGAAAGATAGAGCAGGTTTTGATCGAATTTAAGCTAAAAGAGTATGAAAATAGGGCGGTTTCTAGCCTTAGCGGTGGTGAAATTCGCCGCGTAGCGCTAGGCGCTTTAATCCTTAAAAAGCCAGATGTGCTCTTACTTGATGAGCCGACAAACCACCTTGACGTATATATGGTGCGCTTTTTAGAACAGATGCTTAAAGGCTCAAAGCAAACCATCGTATTTATAAGCCATGATCGATATTTTATCGATGCTTTGGCGACTAGAAGCGTTGAGGTAGAGGAGGGCAAGCTTCGAAGTTTTGACGGCGGATATGCTAACTACTTGGCTAAAAAAGAGGAAATTTTACTCTCTTTGGCCAAATCTCACGAGACATTGCTAAAACAGCTTAAAAGCGAAGAGGAGTGGCTAAGACGCGGAGTTAAAGCTCGCCTTAAGCGCAACGAGGGTCGCAAAGAGCGCGTTATGCAGATGCGTGAAGAAGCCAAGAAAAATCCCGGTGTTATCAGACGAGTAAGACTTGAGCTTGAGCGTGCGAGTAAAAATTTCAACCAAACCCACTCGACAAATCGCAAAAAAATGCTTTTTGAGATTAAAAATTTAAGCAAAAATATCGGCGGTAAAATTTTATTTGAAAAATTTGACGCGCGGGTATTGCAAGGAGAGCGTATCGCTATAGTAGGGCGAAACGGAAGCGGCAAGAGTACCTTGCTAAAAATTTTGCTGGGACTTGATAAGCCAAGCGGCGGCGAGATAAAGCGTGGCGATGTAAGGATAGGGTATTTTGATCAGGCAAGAAGTGTGCTAAGCGATGAAAAGAGCCTGATCGAAGTCTTTTGCCCAAACGGCGGAGATAGGGTGCAGGTGCGCGGACGAAATATGCACGTGTATGGGTATCTTAAAAATTTCCTCTTTCCAAAAGAGTTTTTGGATAAGCCAATCGGCGTGTTAAGCGGAGGGGAGAAAAACCGCGTTGCACTTGCTTTGCTTTTTGCGGGCGAATACGATGTGCTTGTGCTTGATGAGCCGACAAACGACCTTGATATCGCAACTATTAATATTTTAGAAGATTATCTGCAAAGCTTTGAGGGTGCTATCTTGCTTGTTAGCCACGATAGGTATTTTGTGGATAAAATTTCATCTAAACTTTGGGCTTTTGAGGGTGCTAAAATCGAAGTGGTTCATCAAGATTATAGCGTTTATCTTGAGCTTGAAGATGAGTTAAAAGAGCTTGATAAATTTGAAGCTGAGATTAGCAAAGATAGCGAAAATTCGGCCGAAAAACAAAAGAGTAAGAGCAGAAAATTAAGCTATAAAGAAAATCAAATTTTACAAAATCATCCGGATAAAATCGCTGCTTTAGAGGCTCAAATTTCAAAGTTAAATGATGGACTCGGCGATCCAAATGTTTATCAAAAAATAGGACTAACTAAGCTTTATGAGGAGCTTGAAGCTGCTAAAAAAGAGCTTGAAATTTTAGAAAACGAGTATTTTGAAGTTTTAGAAATCGCTGAAAATTTGGATAGTTAAATTTAAAGTATTTTAAATTATATCTGCACCATAAAGCATATTCTTTTTATAGTCCAGATATAACTCCTTTTCTCCTGCTTGGTCTATTCCGTAACCCGCAATCGTTCTTGTATTAAGCTGCATCAGTCCAAAGTCATAGTCAATTATTTCTAACGCCTTTTTATTCATTATCATAAAATCATATAAAAATTCCGCGCTCTTAACATCAACCGGGAAAACACTGACATAGGGTAAATTTTTACTCTTTTTTGCCTTATAGCCAACTTGCTGCAATACCCAATGGGTAAAATCAGGGGTTTTAGTCTTAATGGCTATAACATACGGCTGAAAATCAGTTTCCGTCTTTGCGTAAGCCAAGATAATATCTTTGTCTATGTTAAATTTCTCATCTAGCATTTTAGCTTCAAGATAGACACTCTCTTTAAAAGAGGTATCAGCCGCTAAAGCAGCCGATACTATAAGAGCCGATATTATCAGGGGTAGAGAAAGTTTCATCTTCCGCTACCATACATCTTTTCGTTGTAAATATAATAGTGGCTAGCAAAATCATACCCACTAATACCTAGCGCATCAAATCTTGGATGACCTTTGGTCGCCTTTTTCTTTAATGCGCCGTATTTTTTAGCGTTGTCCATATCTCCCAACTCGGCATATATAATAGACAAAAATTCACATTGCCCCTTGTCGCTTAATTTCTCGCAACCAAATTTAAGCATATTAGTAGCCTCTTTATTGGCTATAATCTCTTTTGCTGCTGCAACCGCGCTGGAATTTCCTGTTTCTTTGTAAAATTTAGCAGCTATAAGCTCAATAGCTATAATTTTGCAAGCACCCATCACTTTCTTTTTATAGCAATATTCAGGCACAGTCTTTGTATAAAATTTCTCAAAATCACCTTTATTTAAAATAGCCTTTGTCCTTTCGGCTGCCAGACAATAGCCTTCGTTGTCTTCAGTGGCACATTTTTTTGTAAATTCTTAATATCGTTTTCCAAAATACTAGGATTGATGATGCTGTTCGCTATTGCCATATCGGTCGTATAATCATACGTATCTTTAGCAGTTAAATTTAAGCTTAAAAAAACCCAATGCCAATAAGCAAGTAGCCGTAAATTTTGTTAGTTTCATTTAATTCTCCTTTGATGTTTAATATTATAAATTGATTTGATATTATTGTGTGTATTATTAAAGTAATAGGCAGTAAAAGGAGCTTAAATTCGCTCCTTTAAATTTAAATCAGCAAGAAGGAACGTTGCCGCTATCTTTTGCGTAATGGATCACAAAATCACAGATATCAGGCTGAAATTTCTTAAACTGCGATCCTTGTAAAAACTCTGCCGCGCCCGGATATTTTTGTGAATACTCTTTTATAAGTCCTTCTGCGCCGTTTTCGCAAAGAGCTTTCCACTCGGCTATAGTGTGCTGAGCGGCAAAAGCGTCGCCTTTAATGCCCGTAGCGTCTTTCATAAATTTAAGATATAGCTTTTGCCCGCGCGCGTGATCGGCTGAAGCGCTACTTATCGCCAGACTAAGACATGCTAAAACCGCAAATGTGACCGATGTAAATTTCTTCATTTCTACTCCTTGACGTATTGTGAAATTTAAAATATATAGGTTGCAATCATACCTTATATGTTAAAAAAGTTATGTGACTAAATTACATAAATATATTTTATATAATGATACAATGCTGCACGATTATCACGTGATATTTGCAAAGTTAAATTCGATAAAACCTTCAATAAAGGAGCGAAATGGACACAAATAAAATTATTGACGAAGCGTTAAAAGAGCTTGAAAAAGAAGGATGTAAGATAAGTCGTCGTGATGCAATTAAACTTCTTGCCATGTCGCCCATAGCGGCAAGTGCGATAGCAGGTACCGTAGCACCGACTAAAGCCGAAGCCGCCTCATCGGCTACGGGCAAAATCGTAATAGTAGGAGGCGGACTATCGGGTATCGCCACCGCTGCAAAATTATCCAAAAGACTTAAAAACCCCGATATAACGGTTATAGAGCCAAACCCTATATCAGTATCGTATCAAGCGGGACAGACTTTAGTAGCCGCAGGGGTGTATGAAAAGAGCGATATCATATACGAAACAAAAGATTATATGCCCGATGATGTTACTTGGATACAAAAAGCCGCTAAAAATTTTGATCCGCAAAATAACAAAGTGATCCTGGATGACGACTCCGAGGTGGATTATGACTATCTTGTAGTTGCGATGGGCGTTACGCTTAATTATGCAGGCATTGAAGGGCTTGAAGGCGAGATAACTACGCTTGGAGATAGCTCTTCGGTTCGTCAAAAAATCGGCAAAAACGGTGTTCATTCTCTTTATTTCGCAGACGGTTCGGTAGATACTTATAAAGGAATTGAAGAGATTATAAAAAAGGCGAAAAATATAAAAGGAGATGAAAAACTCCAGCTTATCTTTACGGACTCTCCGACAGCGGTTAAGTGCGGAGGAGCTCCAAAAAAGATAATGTATATAGCCAACGATCTTATTACTAAGGCTAAGGTGCGAGATAAGGTTGAAATTTTGTTTTATACCAATAGTGATAAGCTATTTGGAGTGCCCGAGTATGCGCAAGCTATACAGGAGCAATTTACTAAGCGCGATTTTAAGTGGGAATTTAACACTAGGCTAGTTGCCGTAGATACCGTAAATCAAACCGCTACCTTGGAAAAAACATGGACGGAAAAGGGCGAGTGGGATAAGGATTTAGAAGAGTATGAGATGATAAAAAAGAGCGAGAGATTTACTAAGAAATTTGACTTTTTACATATCACTCCGCCACAAAAAGCGCCTGATGCTGTCGGTAAATCACAGCTTGGATCGCCTGCTAGTTGGGTTCCTGTGAATAAAGAAACGCTTCAGCATATAGCTTATGCAAATGTATTTGCACTTGGGGATTGTGCTGCGGTACCTCTTGGTAAGACCGGAGGAAGTGCAAGAAAGCAGTATCAAGTCGTAGTTGAAAATTTAATCAGCGTCATGGAGAAAAAAGATAAGCTTACCGCCAAATATGACGGATATACGGTTTGTCCTTTTATCACTAGTATAGGCACTGTAATGTTTGCCGAATTTGACTGGTCGGGCAAGCCTGCGCCGTCATTTCCTCTTGATCCTACTAAGGAGCGCTGGCTGATGTGGATACTCAAAGTCTATCTGATGAAGCCTATGATATATTACGGTATGTTGCCGGGTAGAATTTAGTGTGTATAAAGTAAGAAAATTTATATCAAATTTATAAAAAGGAGAGATATATGCGTTTAAGTTTTGTTGGTGCGGTTGCGCTTACTACGGCTTTGTTATTTACCGGATGTGCAACTACGAGCGGCACTTCAGCCGTAGCTACCGAGGCTATAGCTACTAAGCCTTCCGACGCCGTTTCGGCGCTTATCAAAAAGCATAATTTGGAAGTTGTTGATTACAAATATGCTCGTTCAAAATTAGGCAGCGGTATGAGAGGGGCTACCGATGCGCTTTTTATAGACTCAAGACCTGATAGGCACTATAATGCAGGCACGATTCCGTCAAGTATCCAAATTCACGATACTGAATTTAAAGAGCATGTAAAAAGGATAGATGGCACACCAAAAGATAAAGAGATAATAGTATTTTGTCAAGGATGGGACTGCTCAAAAAGTACGAAAGTAGCTGCAATGCTTAAAGAGATGGGATATAAAAATGTAAAACTATATCAAGCAGGCTTTCCCGAGTGGTCTAAAAAAGATTATGTAGAAATTACAACAGCCGTGGTTAAAAATGCCTTTGACACAAATTCAGCGCTTTTGATAGATGCTAGACCTTATGCGAAATTTCTTGCGGAGAGTATACCAGGAGCCATATCTATAAACGATAGCGATATAGAAGCTCTAAAAGGCAGGTTTCCCGTAGATAAAAACACTAATATCATCACTTTTTGTCAAGGTTATGACTGCAAAAAATCACACGTAGTTGCTCAGAAATTAATAGAGCTTGGATACACCAAGGTATCTAACTACTCGGCAGGTCTTCCTTCTTGGAAAGATTCAGGATTAAAAACCACTAAGGGCGGTGAAGAAAAATTAGTATCAAGCGGAGCCGTTACAAAGCTTAGCAAGCCTTTTATGGGACCTGTTAAAAAAGGACTTGATGAGGGTTCTGTGGATCCTGAGTGGTTTTTGCAAAACTATAAAAATCTACCTGCGGGCGTTAAGATAGTGGATGTAAGAAGAAGCGATGAAAGAGCGGCAGGACATATACCAGGTTCTATTCATGTATCGATAGAAGAAAATGACGATAAAGAATTTTTGGCTAAGTTGCCGGATTCTTATGTGATCTTTCACTGCTCGGCAGGCGGACGCTCTCTTGAAGCGCAAGCAAAGGCTAAAAAGGGAGGCTTTTTAAAGGGTGTTTATCTTGACTCAACCGTTAAGTGCAAAGGAAACGAGTGCATATTTACACCAAATGAGCCTTTAGATCCTACCGACTGGTAAAATTTGATATTCAGCCGTAAATTTATTACGGCTGAAATTATTAAAACTTAAGCTTCAAATTTGTTTAAAGCCTATCTTCAAATTTTAAATTCGCAAGTTTATCCACGCTTCTTAAATCCTCTTTGCTCAGCATGACATAAAATTTCTTTGTGTTTGGTAGGGCGCTATGAAATTTAGCCAAAATTTCATCTTGCTTTTTGATCTGAGCTTGCCAAAAGCTATCGGTTTGGGCTTGAGGTATGATTTGATTTATAAAAATTCCTCCGACTTTTATGCCGAATTTCTCTAAAGTTTCGTTTGCGCGCAGTGTTTCAAAAAGAGGCAGAGCTTGAGGTATCATAACTAGATAAATCGAAGTTAGGCTAGGATCTTTTAGCGTTTGATTTGCTTCATTAAAGAGTTTTTTACGCTCATCAAGACGCTTTAATGCTTGCTGCCATCTTAGCTCTTTGCTTGGTGCAAACGGATTGTGTTCGTAGGTTTCTTTCTTTTGCCAAAAGACTTTAGCGGCGTCGGCTACTTTTTCGCGATCCTTTTGGTGTCTCATAAGCCCTTCGCTCCACGCCGACATAATGCTAGGCATGGATAAAAGCCTGATCGTATGTCCCGTAGGAGCAGTATCAAATACGATATGATCGTAATCTTTTCTGTCAGTAATAAGCTTACATACTTTTTCAAGAAGTGCGGCTTCCTGAGCTCCCGGAGTGTCTTTAGAAAGCTCTAAATGCTGCTTTATCTTAGCAAACATCTCCGGCTTTGAGTAAGTCTTTAGCGTCTCTTCGATGTTTTTGAAGTGTTCGTTTGTGATAAGGGTCGGATCAAGCTCAAGAGCGTCTAAATTTGCACTTACGTTTTTTATCTTGTTGCTTAGCTTTACATCAAGCGCATCGGCTAGACTGTGAGCCGGATCGGTTGATATGATGAGTGTTTTTTTGCCGCTTGTAGCTAGCTTGGAAGCTATCGAGGCAGAGATGGTTGTTTTACCGACTCCGCCTTTTCCTCCTATAAATAAAATAGGTGTCATCAGCAACACCCAAAGTGCTCAATCGGGGAGCTTTGCATACCCATACGTTTATGCCATGCGTGAAATTCCTCAAGCAAAAACGGCAAAGTTTCTATGGTATAAAACGAAACCGGATTTTCTATGCCGAGGCTTTCTGCAAAAACCATCAGCATAAAAAAATCGTTTTCTTCTTGATAGCTCTTTGTTAGAGCGCTTCTATAAGGGGCGTTGTAGTATTCGCTAAGCCCCTCTAAAAACGCCTTTATCTGCTCTTTCATTTGCTTTTAAATTCTTTTTTAAGTACAGAAAAGCTTTCTAGGCAGACTAAGATCGTAGCGCCTAAAATGATACAATCAAGCGTTATAAGTAGCCAGTTGCTCTTGTTGTAAAAGTCCACAAGCTGAAGCAGTAAACCTACAAAAGTAACCGAAAGTAAGAAAACAAGCGGTATAAGAGTGTATCTGATAGCACCTTTTTGTCTTAGTATCATAACGGTAATTATAAGCAGAGAAAGACCCGCCATAAGCTGGTTTGTGGTGCCAAATAACGGCCATATGATCATGCCTCCCTTGCCGTCGATACCGCCTGCGCCAAATGCTAAAAGCAAGCACGAGCCTACTGCAAAAAGAGTAGCAACCTTGCCGTTTTTTAAGAAATTTAAGTTATAGACTTCACCCCACTCTTGAAAGATGTATCTTTGAAGTCTTACGCCCGTATCCATAGTAGTTCCTGCAAATAAAGCCGCCATAACCGTTAGCATCGTTGCTGAAATTTCAGGGCTTAGTCCGATACCTTGGCTCAAAATTCTTCCGCCACCGTCGATAAATGCTCCTATGCCGCCCTTGCCAAACGAGCTATATACGCCTTCCCATTCCGCCAAGCTTGCAAAGCCCGCAGTCGCCGCAAGTATGGCTGCAAGCGCTAGCAGACCCTCTCCGATAGCTCCGAAGTATCCGACAAATCTAGCATCCGTTTCGTTTTTAACCTGTTTTGCCGTAGTTCCGGTTGAAACCAGTCCGTGAAAGCCTGATATCGCACCGCAAGCTATGGTTACAAAAAGTAGCGGAAATAGTGACGGAGTTCCGGCAGGGACGTTTGAGTTAAACGCAGGAGCTACGATATCCGGAGAAACTACTAAAAATGAGAAATAAAGCGCTCCAAGACCGATGAATAGCTGAAGCCCGTTGATGTAGTCTCTTGGTTGAAGAAGCATCCAAACAGGCAAAGTCGAAGCTATGGCTGCATAGATAAATAAAATAACTATCCAAGCGGCATTGGCATCAAGCCCAAGAACCTTATCGGGTAGAGCTAGCGGAACGCTAGGTCCGATAAATATCAGAGCATAAAGCGCAATTACGCCGATGAGTGATACGATAGGAAGGTTAAATTTAAATCTATAAATAGCCTGTCCGATAAAAAACGCAACTACAAGCGCGCCCCAAACAGGAACGACGGATGAAGGAGTTTTTATCATCATTCCTGCTATAACCACGGCAAATACGGCATTTACCATAAGCAAAAGCAAGAATATAACCACCATCATAAGGCTTCTTGCGCGTTTGCTTAGAATTTGCCCTGATATGGTACCTATAGAGTAGCCTTTGTTTCGCACGCTAGCCCAAATTGTGCTCATGTCATGCACGCCCGCAAAAAATATCGTGCCCAAGATAACCCACAAAAACGCAGGCAACCAACCCCAAATAACCGCGATCGCAGGACCTACTATAGGAGCAGCGCCTGCAACTGATGTAAAGTGATGACCCCAAAGGACGAATTTATTTGTCGGGACATAATCAACACCGTCTTCAAATTCTTGCGAAGGGGTTTTGAAATTCGGATCAAGCTTTAAGATCTTTTGAGCGATAAATTTTGAATAGATAAAAAATCCTATCGCAAAAGCACTTAAGCCAACAAAGAGTAAAACCAAAGAATTCATCTTGTATCCTTAATTTTGGCATATTTAAAAATTATATTTAAAAAGGCTTAAAGGTTGCTGTTTGGATTATAAATTTAATAATATTTATATTTTTTATATGTTTTAATGTTTCAAAATGAGACTAATTTATTAAATTTTAGTTTAGATAATGTGAATTTTAGGGTGTAAATTTGTATAAATAGCCGTATTGAGCAAAGAATCAAGAGAGCCGAAGCTCTCTTGAGAGGAGGATGTTATGAAGCTTTTTTACCAAAAATAGAGAGCAAATTTGAGCCTATTTTTGCTATTAGGCTTGGTTTTTTATTTACGCTTAGCAGATATTTTGCCACTTCGCTTCTACCAAACATCACGGCAAAAGTGTGAGGCGTAGCTCCCATACCGTTGTTTGCGTTTATGTCCGCACCCGCTTCAACTAGAGCCTTTACCACATCTAAGTATCCCTTAAATGCAGCTCCCGCAAGGGGAGTTTGCCCTCTGTCGTTTCTTTCATCTACTAGTGCGCCGTTTGCTATTAGCATTTTTACGGTATTTATGGAGTTATTATAGCTTGCAAGCATTAAGAGTGTATCGCCTTTAGCGGATTTTAAATTCACACTAAGTCCCGCTTTTATCATCTTTTCAAGCTCGCTTGCTTCGTCTTTTCTAGCAAAATCAAGCGCCATGAGGCAAAGTTCGTTATACCTTGCCTCTTCTTCTTTGCTAATCTCTAAATTTCTATCACTCATAACTTATTTCTTAAGTGCGGCTTTAACGCCTGCTGCATAAGCCGGTGAAATTTTCTCAAAATGTCCAAGTGCGCGCTCAACTATGAAGTCGCTTACTCCGCACATACTCTCTGCTATATTGTTAAATAGCTGAGATTTTTGAGAGTCGTTCATTAGGTTAAACAGATCTCTTGGTTGGCTGTAGTAATCGCTATCCTCATCTCTGTGGTTATATCTTTTCATCACGCCTTCAAGCTGCATATCAGGCTCTAGGAAATCAGCGTTTTCTTTAGCACCGCCAAAGCTGTTTGGTTCGTAGTAAGCCTTGTCTTCGATCTCGTACATGCCGTTATTCATAGCGCCGCCAACTGTATAAGTACCTATCTCGTTTATAGGTTGATTAACTTTAAGCTGTGCGTAGTGAGTTCCGATTCTGTATCTTTGAGCGTCAGGATAGCTGAAAATTCTAGCTTGAAGCATCTTATCAGGGCTAAAGCTGATGCCAGGAACTATGTTTGACGGGCTAAATGCCGCTTGCTCAACTTCGTTGAAGTAGTTTTTAGGGTTTTCATTCAGAGTCATAACGCCTACTTCAATAAGTGGAAAATCTTTATGAGACCATGTTTTTGTTAAGTCAAACGGGCTGAAAGGTAGCTTTTTAGCTTGCTCGTCAGTCATTATTTGGATCTTGAAATCCCAGCTTGGGAAATTGCCTTTTTCTATATTTTCGTATAGATCTCTTTGGTGGCTCTCTCTGTCGTTTGCAACGATATCAGCCGCTTCTTTGTTAGTTAAATTTTTAATTCCTTGGCGTGATTTGAAGTGGAATTTTACCCAAAATCTCTCGCCGTCTTTGTTGATTAGGCTATAAGTATGGCTTCCAAATCCATGCATAGTTCTGTAGCTCGCAGGAATTCCTCTATCGCTCATTAGGATTGTTACTTGGTGAAGTGTTTCGGGGCTTAAGCTCCAAAAATCCCATGCCGCTTCGTTTGAGCGTAGGTGTGTGCGAGGATCTCTCTTTTGAGTATGGATGAAATCAGGAAATTTGTAAGCATCTCTTAAGAAAAATATAGGAGTGTTGTTTCCTACTAAGTCCCAGTTACCTTCTTTTGTGTAAAATTTGATCGCAAATCCTCTTACGTCGCGCTCCGCATCTGCAGCTCCCGCTTCGCCTGCAACTGTTGAAAAGCGTAAAAATAGCTTTGTTTTCTCGCCTTTTTGAAGAACTTTAGCCTTTGTATATTTAGATATGTCGTTAGTTATCTCAAGTACGCCGTATGCACCGCTACCTTTAGCGTGAACAGTTCTTTCAGGGATTCTCTCTCTGTTTTGGTGAGCAAGTTTTTCGATTAGTTGATAATCTTGCATCATAACGCCGCCACGAGCACCTGCCGTTAGCGAGTTTTGGTTGTCGGCGATTGGATTGCCTGAAGTGGTTGTTAGTTGTCTCATAATTTTTTCCTTTTAATAAAATTTATTATTTCGGAATTATACTTATTTAAAATAAAATATTTCTTAAATAATAAAAAATATTGATTAGAATTTCAAAAATTTCAAATTTTACAAATCTAAGGATTGAAATTTAAAGCCGCTAAATTTAATTTATATCATAAAAACAGAGCCTAAAAGCAAAATTTGGAAATTTATACAAATTCAAATTTGTATCGCTTCTAAAAAGACTTTATAAAACTCTTTATCAAAATTTGGCGGAATGAAATTTGGCTGTTACTTTCCCTAAATTTAAGGATTTAATACGATTTACATTTATAATTTATTTGACTTATTTACAAAATTCAAGTAAGTTAAAAGCAAGCTTAAAATAAACAAGGAGATTTATGACCTTTATAAAAAACTCGAAATTTAACACATCCGTATTTTATCCATCCGTATTTATCATATTTATGATTGCTATTTTTTCTGTTGTTTTTCCTGAGAAATCAAGCGAATTTTTTAAATCCATGCAGGATTTCATCACTATCAAATTTGGTTGGTTTTATGTGCTTGCTATCGCCATTATCGTGCTTTGTGTTATTATGCTGGGATTTAGCAAATTTGGAGATATAAAGCTAGGAGCCGATCACTCAAAGCCCGAATATGCGAATTTATCTTGGTTTGGCATGCTGTTTGCCGCGGGTATGGGTATAGGGCTTGTGTTTTTTGGCGTGAGCGAACCGCTTATGCACTATCTTAACCCACCCGTCGGAGAGCCTAAAAGCATGGAGGCTGCCAAGCTTGCCATGAATATCACTTTCTTTCACTGGGGTGTTGGTGCTTGGGCTACCTACGCTATTGTCGCGCTTATACTTGCATTTTTTGCGTATAGACACAACCTTCCTCTTACTCTTAGATCGGCGTTTTATCCGCTTATAGGCGAGAGAATTTACGGCAAGATTGGAGATGTAATAGACGTTTTTGCAGTAGTTGCGACACTTTTTGGAGTGGCTACCTCTCTTGGATATGGAGTCGTGCAGGTAAATGCCGGGCTTACTCACGTATTCGGAGCTCCTAGCATGCATATAACTTTGCTTGTAGTGTTATGTCTGCTGGCTACCGTTTCAGCGGCAAGCGGAGTGGATAAGGGCATAAAAATTCTTTCAAATTCAAACATCATCATGGCTATTATATTTATGCTTTTTATATTGTTTTTGGGAAATACCACCGATCTTCTTCAAAGGCTCGTTCAAAACAGCGGCAACTACGTATCCACGCTTATCTCAAATACCTTTAACCTCTACGCGTATCAAAAAGCAAACAGCTCTTGGCTTGGCGGTTGGACGCTTCTTTACTGGGCATGGTGGCTCTCTTGGTCGCCTTTTGTAGGGCTTTTTATCGCTAGGATTTCAAAGGGCAGAACGATAAGAGAGTTTGTCGTAGGAGCACTTTTGGTGCCTACGGGATTTACCTTTATGTGGATGACTTTCTTTGGAAACAGCGCGATAACTCTTGTTCAAAGCGGATTTACTGAACTTGCCGAAGCTGCAAATTCAAACACCGCATCGGCTCTTTTTATGTTTTTAGATAGCTTTAAATTTTCAAGTCTGCTCGGCACTATAGCTGTGCTTATGATAGCTATATTTTTCATCACTTCGGCTGACTCTGCGGCGATGATTATGAATATGCTTTGTTCAAACGGCAAGGACAAAACTCCTCTTTGGCAGAAAATTTTCTGGGGAGCGGCGATTGGCGTTGTATCTTGCTTTCTTATGCTTGGCGGAGGACTAGCCTCGCTTCAAGCTATGACGATAGCTTCCGCACTTCCTTTTACTATTGCGCTTTTGGTAGCTATTTACGGGCTTTTTCAGGCTCTTAGGGTAGATATTATAAAAAAACAAAGCAGAAATTTAGCCAACATGCCCGTTTCTGAGATGTCTAAAACTTGGCAAGAGAGGTTAAAAACGATCATATCGCTACCAAATAAGAAAAACGCGGACAAATTTATAAGCGAGGTTATCGAAAAGGTCTTTGAAGAAGTTAGGGCCGAATTTGAGCAAAACGGACTGAAGGCTAAGATTTTAAAAGACGAAAAGCGAAATTTTATAAATTTGATCGTAGGGCTTGGCGATGAGATGGACTTTAGCTACGGAGTAAAGCTGGTTAGAATGGAAAGCCCTGATTACACCAGAGCTCTTGAAGGAGATGATTTGTATTACAGAGCCGAAGTGTTTTTAAAAGAGGGCGGACAAGACTATGATATACTCGGCTGGAGCGAGGCTACTATCATAAACGACATCGTTGAGCAGTACCGCAAACACATGCAGTTTTTGCATACGATTAGGGGCGTGTAGGCTTAAATTTAAGTAAATTTTTATATAATCACCCTTTTTTTGAAGGATGATTTATGAAAAGAGGATCTTGGAGCTCAAGACTTACTTATATACTTGCTATTGCGGGCGCTACGGTCGGTTTTGGCGCGACTTGGCGGTTTCCTTATCTGGTCGGTCAAAACGGAGGCGGGGCGTATGTGCTTACCTTTTGTATAGCTATGATCGTCATAGGAATTCCGATGATCTTGGTTGAAAACGCTATCGGAAGACGCCTTAAAGTAAATGTCATAGACTCTTTTAGCGGTGTTGCAAACGGTAAAAAGATAGCCAAAATTTGGCGAGCGGCAGGTTATATGAGCTTGGCGGGAGCCTTTGGGATAATGGCTTATTATATGGTTATAGGCGGCTGGGTGCTAAATTATATAGCGCAAATTTTATTTGGGTCGCTTGATCTTGCAAAAGTTGTTGATTTTGCCACGACAAGTGCGTTTTATGAGCAAAATATCGTAAATAATCCTTTTGCAGTCGGCTTTGCTACCTTGGTTTTTGTTATGGTAAATTACATCATCTTAACTCAAGGCGCGGTTGAAGGGATCGAAAAGGCCGCTAAGTATCTCATGCCGATACTCTTTTTGCTTATGATTACAATGGTGGTTAAAAACATAACTCTTGAAGGAGCTATGGAAGGGATTAAATTTTATCTCACGCCTGATTTTTCAAAGATCAGCATGAAGCTTTTTATAGATGTTCTTGGGCAGGTGTTTTTTGCGCTTTCGCTTGGATTTGGTGTGATGATAACGCTTTCTAGTTTTGTTAAAAAGGACGAAGCGCTGGTTAAAATTTCGGTGATAACTGGAATTTTAAACACCGTTATAGCCGTGCTTGCAGGATTTATGATATTTCCTTCGCTTTTTAGCTTCGGAGTAACGCCTGATAGCGGGCCAAGCCTTGTGTTTAAAAGCCTCCCGATAGTATTTTCGCACATGCCGTTTGGAGGCGTTTTTGCGGTTACGTTTTTTACATTGCTTATGATAGCGGCTCTTACTACTTCGCTTCCTATTTATGAAGTGCTTATAACCACACTTCAAGAAAAGATGAAAATAGATCGCAAAAAAGCGATTTTGATAGTGCTAGCGGCTATTTTTGTGCTTGGAAATTTACCTTCTTTGATGGCTACGAATTTGCTAAGCGAAGTAAAAATTTTCGGTAAAAATATTTTTGATGCTTATGATGCCATAAGTGCGACGATATTTTTCGTGCTTACGTCTTTACTTTGTGCGATATTTGTCGGCTGGGTTTTAAAGGATGAGGCGAAGGCTGAAATTTTACAAGGAAGCGAAAATCACAAAAAGATAATCAACTTATGGTTTTTGTATGTAAAATATATAATTCCGTTTGTGATTTTGATCGTTTTTGCAAGCAGTTTTTACGACAATTTTTTGAAATGATTTACTAAATTTTGATAGTATTTTGCAAAATTTATAATTTATAATAAGGAAATAGATGTTTAATCTTTTAATAACTATATTTTTTATATACACTTTAGTTAAAATTTATCTGGCGTTTTTGCAGATAAATTTTATAGCTAAAGAGAGTAGGGCTAAAGCCGTCGTGCTTAGCGAGGAAGAGTATAAAAGTGCGGCTAAAATAGCTATCGCAAACCAAAAATTTCAGATAGCAAGCCTTGTTTATCATTTGGGTATATTTATGATTTGGGCGTTTTGGGGGCTTAAATTTTTAGCAGATATCACGCTTAAAGGCGGCTCTGTAAGCGAAAATATCATCTTTGTGATGAGCTTCATAATTATATCCTCCATTCTTGAGTTGCCGTTTGGAATATATGAAACCTTTGTCAAGGATAAAAAGCACGGATTTTCAAACACGACTCCAAAAATTTTTATAATGGACACTATAAAAGCTCTTGCCTTAACTCTTGTTTTCGGCTCGCTTTTTGTCTGGCTTATCTTGCTTTGTATCGATTTTTTGGGCGAGCTTTGGTGGTTGTGGGCTTTTTCTCTTAGCTTTGTGATAGTTTTAATGATAAATTTGATCTATCCGACTATAATCGCACCTCTTTTTAACAAGATGCAACCTCTTGAAGAAGGCGAGCTTAAAAGCTCTATAGAAGGATTGCTTGATAGCTGCGGATTTAAGAGTAGCGGTGTATTTAGTATGGACGCAAGCAAGCGAGATAACAGGCTAAATGCTTACTTTGGCGGACTTGGAGCGACAAAGCGCGTGGTGCTTTTTGACACGCTTATAAAAAAGCTTAGCCTAGATGAGATAATCGCCGTTTTGGGTCATGAATTAGGACACTTTAAGCATAAGGATCTATTTAAGATGATAGCTCTTAGCGCCGTGATGCTACTTGCGATGTTTGCTCTGTTTGGAAACATTCCTGCGTCTGCATATAACGCGCTTGGGCTTGAGAAAGAGGGCGGAGCGATAATCGTATTTATGCTTCTTTTCTCGCCGATTTTTAGCTTCGTTTTTAGCCCGGCTATCTCGGCAGTAAGCAGAAAGAACGAGTTTGGCGCGGATAAATTCGGTGCAAGCGTAAAGAGTAAAGATGACATGATAAGTGCGCTTAAGAAGCTGGCTAGCGAAAATAGAGCTTTCCCTAAGGCGCATCCTGCTTATGCTTTTATCTATCACTCGCATCCTAGTCTTTATGAGCGTATAAATGAGTTAAAAAATGAGAATAGATGAGGCGCTAAAAGAGGCGAGCGCTCAAATTTCATCTTTATGCGACAATCCCGCAAGAGTTGCTAAAATTTTGCTTATGTATCATCTTGGCGTGAGCATAGAGTGGGTGTTTTTAAATTTAAGCAAAGAGCTTGAAGGTAAGGATGAGTATTTCGCCCTTATTGATAGGTTTGCCTCTTGCGAGCCGCTTGAGTATATAACCGGTAAAGCGGGCTTTTACGTGCTTGAATTTTTAGTTGAAAATGGAGTTTTAATCCCTCGTCCCGAGACTGAAATTTTGGTTGAAAAATCGCTTGAAATTTTACGCGAATTTAACGCTCCAAAAGTTTGCGAGATAGGCGTTGGAAGCGGGATTGTAAGTGTATGCTTGGCACTTAATTCAAACGCCTTGATAACGGCAACCGATATAAATGAAAAAGCTTTAAGGTTAGCGCATAAAAATGCCGTTAAATTCGGTGTAGAAAAGCGCATAAATTTTATTCATTGCGCGTATATGGACGAGGCTTGGGGCGAATTTGATCTAGTCGTTTCAAATCCGCCTTATATAGCAGACGGCTATAAGCTTAGTAAATTCGTGCTAAATGAGCCGCATGAGGCGCTATTTGGCGGTAAAAACGGCGATGAAATTTTAAAAAACATCATCTTGCAAGCAAGAAATCGTAATGTAAAAAATCTCGTTTGCGAGATGGGCTACGATCAAAAAGAAAGTATGGCAAAAGCCCTTGAGATAAACCGATTTGAGGCTAAATTTTATAAGGATTTGGCGGGTTTTGACAGGGGATTTGTCGCCAAATTCAAATATCAAATTTAAAGGAAAAATATGAAAGGTTTATATCTTTTGCTTTTAGCGGCTCTAATCGGCATAGAAATTTCAATAGGAGCTTTTATCGCGCCTACGCTTTTTTATCCGCAGAGTATCATAGGAGAGGGCGTTTTGACACATTTTCAAAGCGGACTTTTGATGACAAATATATTTGTAAAATTTAACTACGTTTTAATCGTGGTTGCGATTTTGGCACTTGTTTACGAGCTTTTTGCGCTTAGAAGCGATGTTAAGTTTGCTCTAAAATTCAGCTCTTTTATGCTCGCACTTATAAATTTTGCTCTGGCTACATCTTTTGTCTTTTATTTTACTCCTTACGTGCTAAACGCGCAGGCTTTGGGTGAAGCTGGAACCACGACACCTGAGTTTTTTCAGATGCATAAGGCAAGCGAGCTTGTGATGAAAGTAATGATGGTTGCTCAGCTTTTGCTCTTTTTTATCAAATTTCCACGCGCAAAAGAGGCTTAAGGCAAATTTATGCAAGAAAAGCCCGATATCCAAGAGGTGACTGATTTTTTGATTGACTACGCGGCAAAGATGCTAAGCATAGGCACTTACACTGCTCGCATAGACCGCTGCGTAAGCAGGATAGCGCGCGCTTACGGATACGACGTGAGCCTTACTATATTTGTAAAGCACTTTACTATAAGCGTGATGGATCCAAATGATAATTCGATCCGCCGAACATACGTAAAATCAAGCGCTACAATGCCTATCAGCTTTAACCTTATATCCGAGCTGAGCGCTCTTAGCTGGCAAATTTATGACGAGCAAATTTCGCTTAAAAGAGCAAGAAGCTTTTTTAATGAGATCATAAGCCACACTAAGCGAAATTTCGGCATATCGCTTATCTTGATGAGTTTTGCAAATTCGGCTTTTTGCAAGCTCTTTGGCGGAGATATAGGCTCGATGGCAAGTGTTTTTGTGGCTACTTTTATCGGATTTTATCTAAGACATCTGTTTAGTAAATTTGGCATAAATTTAAAAATTCAATACATAATAGTCTCTTTTATCTCGTCTTTTATCGCTTATCTTGGAGTTTATCTTGGAGTTTCAAATACGCCTGACGTGGCGATTGGATCGAGCATTTTGTTTTTGATGCCGGGCGTTTTGCTTATAAATTCGGTCTTTGACATACTCAATGAAAACACGCTCGTTGGCATTAGCAGAGGGCTAAATACAGGGCTTCTTATCATCTGTATCGCAATAGGCGTTTATATGACGATTGCCATTTCAAATATAGAGCTTTTAAATGTTTGATCTCATTTTTTTAACTCTTACAGATGCGTTTTTTGCGGCGATTGCGGGGCTTGGCTTTGCTTATGCAAGCTCTCCTCCGAAACGCACTTTGATCTACTCCGCGGCACTTGCCGCACTTGCTCATGCAAGTAGGTTTATGATGCTAAAGAGTGAAATTTTTTCTATCTCGATCGCTACTCTTTTTGCATCTTTTTTAGTTGGAATTTTGGGGATATTTTTTGCTCACAAACTAAAAGTGCCTGCCGAGATCATAGCTTTTCCAGCGCTTTTGCCGATGGTGCCGGGAATTTACGCTTACAAGAGTATTTTGGCTCTATTTTCTTTTACTAATAGCAGTGAAATTTCTCAAAAGATCACTTATCTAATGCTCTTTTTTGATAATGCGTTAACCACCGTTGCGGTTTCTCTTGCGCTTGGAGTGGGCGTTTCTGTGACGCTTTTGATCTTTTATGAGCAATCTTTAATGGTAACGCGCGGCGCAAGGTGCGATCTAAACACAAAGCAAGAGAAAAATAATTTTAAGGAATGTATATGAAATTTAGAATTTACTACGAAGATACGGACGCTGCGGGCATAGTCTATCACGCTAACTATATCAAATTTTGCGAAAGAGCAAGGAGTGAGGCGTTTTTTAACTCCGATTTAGAGCCTTTTAGTAAGGATGGCTACTTCGTAGTAAGTGAAATTCACGCTAAATTTAAAAAGCCCGCGACACTTGGTGATATGATTGAGGTTAGAAGCAAAGCCGTGCAGGTTAAAAAAGTCTCTATTGTTATTAATCAGCAAATTTATAAAGTCGGAAATTTAAAGAGCGAGTGCGAGCCTGAACTGCTCTTTGAAGCCGATGTGACGGTAGCTTTTATGAACGAAAAGGGCATGGCGAAGATGAGCAAGCAGATGCTTGAGTTTATCTCGTCGCGTCTGCTTGAATAAAGCTTGATTCGCCTGCTTTTAAAATTTTTGTATTGTAAATCACTTGAGAATTTTCTATTCGCTCGCTAAATAGCTTTTGTGCGTTTTGATTTAAGTAGGCGGTGTAGATGTAGTCCATGCCTACGCTTGTGGAGTAGCCGACCCAGTTAAAGTTGATATCTTGGCTTAAAATTTCATTGTTAGAATCAAGCGCCATATCGACATCCGAGAGTGAATTTGCGATATACATATTTGCTCTGTCTTCAGGCTGTGTTAGTTTAAATATACTTGATGAGTAGTTTATCTGAGTGCTTAAAGTATTTGTCGTGTTTATATCATGCAATCTTATTTGAGAGCTTAACATAGAAGCTTTGATTATCGGTGCATTTATTATTATCGTAGTATCGTTTAAATTTTTTACATCACCCATTATTTCTTTTATATCTATATTGTTTCCTTGTAACTCTTTTTCGTAAGCAAGCCCTCCGCCAAGCTCGTCACTATATCTATTTAGACTATTTCCAAGCGCGCTTCCGTCAGAAAATGCAGCAACTTTGCCGTTTGAAAACTCAAGGAGTTTTGCTATCTGGTCTTTATAATCAATGCCTCCAAAGATCAAATTCGCCCTTAAATTTTCCACGCTTGAAATATGTAAAGTAGGCACGTAAGCAAGCATTGAGGAGTCTAAAACGCTATTTAGATAATTAGCTCCCACGGCGGTAAAAGGAGCTATCAGATAGCTTATATTTTCGCTTTTTGCTTTTGCTATGGCTGAGTCAATGGCTCCGGGAGATTCGTTGCCGATGTTGTAAAATTTGACGTCTATATTTGCGTTTTGTCTTATTGTATAGGCAATTACGGAGTTTGCAACGATACCGGCATAGCTTTTTATACTGTTTTCAGGCACTATGATTGCTATTTTAAATTCGGCATCAGCGCTTGGGATAAACATCGGCTCGTTAAAGCCAGCTCCTCCTGTTATCGAGTTAAAAGCTTCGATAACTTCGATGTTCTGGCTTCTTTTATACCTTGCTAAAAAGCTGTGAAGCAGACCGTTTTTTACAAGTTCGAGCAAGCAGGTGTCATTGCATTTAAAAGGCTCTAAATTTATATAAATTTCATGAGCGGGCGGGATGTCCGAGAGCTTTTGACTCTTTGCAAAAAATAACGTAGGCACAAGCAAGATCAGTAATAATTTTTTCATAATAACCCTTTAATGTTTTTTAAGTCTTGTATCAAAGCCTGCTCTTTGCTCGGATTTTTAAGCACCCATGCAGGCGAGTAGGTGGCAAGCAAATTTGAGCTTTTGAATTTCAAAAGATTGCCTCTGATTGATTCAAAGCTCTGTTTTTGTTCGCTTTCGTTAATTAAATTTAAAAATACGTTTTCGCCAAGTGCGACGATGACTTTTGGCGATATTATGTCTATTTGCGACAGCAGATATGGCTTACACAACTCGTAGTTTATTAGGCTAGGAGCTAAATTTGAAGGCGTTTTGCACTTTATCATGCTGGTTACATAAAACTCATCTTTGCTAAGCCCTAAATTTTGCTTAACAAGCGTGCAAAATTTATCTCCCGCGCTTCCTTCAAGATATCTCCCACTCATATCTTCGCTTACGCTTGGAGTATCTGTTATGAACATAACTTTTGAGCTAAGATCGCCACTACCCGTTAAAGCGTGATTTCTGCTCTTGCAAAGCTCGCAGAGGTTGCAATTTTTTATCTGGTTTTCAAGCTCGGTTATATCGGTTGAAACATCGCTATAAATTTGCGAACCAAAGGACGGGTTTATGTATCTATACCCAAAAGCTCTTAGATAGCAAAGCTGTCTTAAAATTTCGTTTTTATCGGCGTAAATCATTGCAAGATATTATCAAAGTATGAGTTAAAACTCAATAAACTATCTTTTATCATCTGCTAAATTCGCCAAACTTTCGCCATCTAGCCTGTATGTGCGCCACTCTTTGGATAGATTTATCGCGCCTAAATTTTCATAAAATTTAATACTAGGCTCGTTCCAGTTCAGACAAGCCCACTCAAGTCTGCTTAAATTTTCCTCTTTGCAAATTTGAGCAAGACGAGCTAAAAATGCCCTGCCTATACCTTTTGCTCGATAGTCTTGCTTTACGTATAAATCCTCTAAATATATCCCGCCTCGTCCTAAAAATGTCGAGAAAGTGTAAAAATAAATTGCGTATCCGACAATATTATTTTCGCTTTTGCATACTAAAATTTGAGCGTAATTTTTATCAAAAATGCAAGAAGCAAACTCATCTTCTTTAAAACTAACGATATGAGATAGTTTCTCATACTCCGCAAGCTCTTTTACCAAGGTGCAAATTAGCTTTATATCCGCTCTGGTTGCTTTTGTGATAGTAAAATTTGACATTAATGAACCTTTAAAATTTTTAAAATTATAGCACCGAATTTGAATTATTTTTAAAAGGCTTGCAAATTTTATTCAATGGATTTTAAGTAATTTGTTGTTAAAATCACGACTTTATCATTAAATTTTAAAAAGGAAAAAGGTATGAAAAGGACTTATCAACCTCATAAAACACCTAAAAAGCGCACTCATGGTTTTCGCTTAAGAATGAAGACTAAAAACGGACGCAAAGTTATCAATGCAAGACGCGCAAAAGGTAGAAAAAGATTGGCGGCTTAGTCAAATTTAGTTCCTTAAGCGACTCTAAGGAATTTTCGGCAGTTTATAAAGAGGCGAGCAGGTGGTATTGTGAAAATGCTACGCTTTTTTATAAGCCCTCGACCGAAATGAAGCTAGCCGTTGTAGCTAGCAAAAAAGTGGGCAAGGCAGTTGTTCGTAATCGCTGTAAAAGGCTTTTGCGGGCGGTTTTTATTCAGATGAAAGATGAGCTTGCAAGCGGTGTTTATGTAGTGGTTGTAAAGGCGGGTCTGGAAAATACTTCATATCAAAAGATCCAAAAAAACATCAGTTGGGCTCTAAAAAAGCTTGGATGTGTGAAATGATAAGAGAAATGGCGCTGTCTTTAATCAAATTTTATCAACGTTATATTTCTAAAATGACGCCTAAGACGTGTCGTTACTATCCAACATGCTCGGAATTTGCTGCTTGGCACTTTAAAAACAATAATTTTTTTTCCGCATTTGTTGCAGTTACTCTTCGAATTCTTCGTTGCAATCAGCTATTTAAAGGTGGTATTGATTACCCTGTGATACGTAAGAAATTTAACTCTTTTTCTATTTTTAGCCAAAATTCGGATTTTAATATAAATTTTTGGTTTATACCATACAAAGAGAATAAATTTTATGTTGTAAAAGTTTTAGACTCATTAAAGGAAATATAGTGTTAGACAAACTTTCAGTGCAAAAGCGAGTTTTACTGGCGACTCTTCTCTCTTTTGCCTTTTTTATTGCTTATGATTATTTTTTTATACCAAAAAATTTGCCGCTAGATCAAAACAAAACGGTAGCCACTCAAAGTGCTTCGCAAAATGCTTCAGCCGCTACACTGTCCTCTAGTTCAAATTCAGCAGGCGCTCCAGCCCCTGTGGCAAATGAGCTAAAAAATATCGCCGTGGTTAAAGGAGCTCACTATGAAGCTCATGTCGATAGCCTTGGTAGAATTTCAAAATTTTATTTAAATGACGAAAAATATAAAAATGAAGACGGAAGCAGGATTGAGCTTACTTCAGAGACGCTTTTGCCTCTTGAAATTAGATTTACCGATACAAATTTAAATGAGCAGGCCTTTAAGACCGACTACATAAGTAGCGCAAGCGTGATAGATGTCACAAGCGATAAGCAAACTCTTGTTCTAACGCAAAATTTAAACGGCGCAACCGTAACCAAAAAACTTACTTTTTATCCGTCCGGAAATTATGATTTAGACCTTGCGGTAACCGGAGGTGAGTATTTCGTAACACCGGGCTTTAGACCAAGCGTAGCGGTTGATAGCTATACAGTTCACGGCGCTCTTATAAGATATGCAGATGATAAGCTAAAGATACTTGAAGACGGCGATGTGGACGGCACGGAAGTGTTTAGCGACGCAAATATTGCCGCTGCAAGCGATCGCTACTATACAAGCTTGCTTTACTCTTTTGATAAGCCGTTAAATGTACTTGTTTCAACAGATACTGCCGAAAATGCGATAATATTTATAAAAAATAGCGGTGAATTTAGAGCCGGCGGATATATAGGACCAAAAGATCATAAAATTTTAAAATCAATCGATAATAGACTTACCGATGTTGTAGAGTATGGCTGGTTTACTTTTATCGCTAAACCTATGTTTGCATTTTTAAGTTTGCTACACGATTATATCGGCAACTGGGGTTGGGCGATAGTAGTACTTACTCTTGTTATAAGGCTAGTTTTATTCCCGTTAACATACAAGGGAATGCTGTCTATGAACAAGCTAAAAGAGCTTGCGCCAAAAGTTAAGGAGTTGCAAGCTAAATATAAGGGCGATCCGCAAAAACTAAATGCCCATATGATGGATCTTTATCGCAAGCATAATGCAAACCCGATGGGCGGATGCCTGCCGATACTTATGCAAATTCCGATATTTTTCGCCATTTATCGCGTGCTTTTAAACGCAATCGAGCTAAAAGCCGCACCTTGGATACTTTGGGTAAAGGATCTTGCGGTGATGGATCCATACTTCGTTCTGCCGATACTAATGGGTATAACGATGTTTTTACAGCAAAAGCTTACGCCTACGAATTTTACCGATCCTATGCAGGAAAAAATTATGAAATTCCTGCCTTTAATATTTACATTTTTCTTTGTAACGTTCCCTGCGGGACTTACGCTGTATTGGTTTATAAATAACGTATGTTCAGTTATTCAGCAAATTTTTGTAAATAAACTATTTGAAAAGCATAAAAAAGCGGAGGTAAAAGCATAATGCGTATCGAAGCAAAAACACTGCAAGAGGCTTTTAGAAAGGCAGCAGAGGAGCTAAACTGCTCCGTAACCGAACTTGATATAAAAGTTATTCAAAATCCAAGCATGGGATTTTTAGGGTTTTTTAAAAAGACGGCTATAATTGAAGCCGAAAGAGAGAACGATAAGCCTAAAAATGGCTCTAAAAAACATAGAGACAAAAAAGAGCGAAGCGCACACGAAGAGCATAAAAGTAAAAATTCTAACGGCTCAAACAACTCTAACGGAAGTGAAAAGCATAAGGATGAAAAAAGTGCGCAAAAAGCCGAAAATCATAGTGATAAACAAAACGGCTCAAGCGATAAAAAAAGACGAGATAGAAATAAAAAAAGAAAAGAAAAAAGAAACGGAGAAAATCTAAGCTTAAACGGCGAAAATGGCAGTGCAAATAAAACCGAGAAAGATCAAAAGAGTGATACGGCTAGTGCTTTAAATCAAAATTTTGATATATCTCATAACGCATTTAAAAGCGACGAGGCAGTTGAGAGTGAGCCTTTGAATTTGGAAATTCAATCGGATGAAATTACCGAGATAAAAGAGCCTAAAGTAAAAAAAGAGGAGTCTAAAAGCATACTTGACACCTCGATAATCGATACTTTTAATAAAGATATAAAAGATGATGAGCAAAAAATTGAAAGCAAGCAAAAAGAGCAAAAGCCAAGAGCTGATATTCAAAAAGTTTTGCCGGAGATAAAAGATGGATTAGATAGGCTATTTGCGGCAAGTTGCTTTGATATAAGTAAGATTGAAGTGGATAAATTTGACGATGAGACTGTTTTGATTAAGCTTGACGGAGAGGATGCCGCACTTCTTATAGGCAAAGAAGGTTATAGGTATAAAGCTATTTCGTATCTGATATATAACTGGATAAATTCAAAATATAATCTACTTGTTCGTCTTGAGATAGCTGAATTTTTAAAAAATCAAGAAGATGCTATCGAGCAGTATTTAGTAAGTGTAATTGAGAAAGTTCAAAGTACAGGCAAGGCTAAAACTAAGCCGCTTGACGGAATTTTAGTTAAAATTGCGCTCGAGAAATTGCGCGAGAAATTTCCAAACAAATATGTAGCCGTAAAGAGCGATCACGGAAAACAATTTATTGTTATAAACGATTTTGCCAAAAAGCATGAATGATACAATCGTAGCCATCGCTACGGCTCATGGCGTAGGTTCCATATGTATAGTTAGACTAAGTGGCGAAAATGCGCTTAGTCTAGCCCTTAAACTCACAAATATTCAAACTTTAAAACCAAGATTTGCAACTTTAGCTAAAATTTATTCGGATGATGAATTTATAGACGAAGGTATACTTTTGTATTTTAAAGCACCTGCTAGCTTTACGGGCGAGGATGTTGTGGAATTTCAGATTCACGGCGGATTTGCTGTAGCTAATTTAATCCTTTCACGTCTCATAAAACTAGGAGCCAGACTTGCACAGCCGGGAGAATTTAGCAAACGCGCTTTTCTTAACGGCAAGATGGATCTAAGCAAAGCTGAAAGCATACAAAATTTAATTAATGCAAGAAGTGAAAGTGCCACTAAAATAATAGCTAGGGCTATGAGGGGCGATCTTGGTAAATTTGCAGACGAGATTAGAAAAGAGCTTGTTAAAACACTTGCTTTTGTTGAAACTAGCATTGATTATGCGGACGATGATCTTCCTGAAAATTTAATGAGCGAAATTAAGCATATGCTAATGCTAAATCACGAAAAATTAAGCAAAATAGTAGCTATAAGCGATTCACGTAAAGGGCTTATCGAAGGCTTTAAGGTTGCAATCGTCGGCAAGCCAAATGTGGGTAAAAGCTCTATTTTAAACTCACTTCTAAATTATGAGCGAGCAATTATAAGCGATGAGGCTGGCACCACTCGCGACCGCATAGAGGAAAGCCTTAGTATAGGTACTCATTTAATTCGCATTATAGATACCGCAGGGATTCGTAAAAACGCAGGCAAGATCGAGCAGATAGGCATAACCCACTCTTTAAAAGCGATTGAGGAAGCAGATATTATACTTGCCGTTTTTGATGCTTCAAACGAGGCTGACGAACAGGATTTTGAGATTATAAATTTGCTTAAAGACTCTCAAAAAAAGATTTTTTATATACTTAATAAATGCGACTTAAAGCTTAAATTTGACGCATCAAATTTAACTGATCCGCTTGAAATTTCGGCTAAAAATAGCGCCGAAAAGATAGTAAAAGAGCTTGAAGTATATCTTGACGCTCAGGATGTAAATGAGGTACTGCTCAATTCGACACGTCAAATTCAGTGCTGCAAAAATGCAAGCGAAGCTATAAAAAGGGCTTTAAATTTGCTCAATGAAAGCGAACTTGAGCTTTTTTCTTATGAGATAAATTCGGCAATAGCTGCAATTTCTTCTATAACTAAGCCGTTTGAAAGAGGCGAGATACTTGATGAGATGTTTAGCAACTTTTGTCTTGGGAAATAAATTTATTTAAAGGATAAAAATGAGTATTTTAAAAATTGTTGCAAGTTCTGTGGCGGTATTGTTTTTGGCTGGTTGTGCGCAAAGCAATGCTAGCTTATCAATGGCAAAGCTTCAAGAAGATAGCGAACCTAAATGGACTAATTATCTTGAAAATGACGAGAGTATGCAAAAGATAGCGTTTTACTCTGAAAATTTAACCTCCACAAAAGAGTTAAAAGACGGTTCTAAAATCGGTTTTGCTCTTACCAAAAAGCAGTATAAGGGTAAGCTTCAAAACGTAAAGATAGGCGACATGTATGCAAGCGGCGGTAAGTCTTTTTCGATAGTGGATCTTGATAGGGGTGCTTATTATATCAATATGCACGATAAAAATGAGGTTTTATCTTTAAAGAATTCAAAAAATATAAAATTTTATGAGTTTGGTGGCGGAATTTTAGAAACCGTAGTTTATAGCGCAAATGGCAACCTTGTGTGTGAGGCTTTTATAAGCGGTAAGAGCGTAAATGCAAAAAGCGTTACTAATTACTATAATGCCAATACTCCAGATAACAGCAATTTCTTTGTAACTGTTATGAATTCTAAGATATTAAAAAATAAGACCCCGATAGCAAACGGCTTAAGCTTTAAATATTTCGTTCCGGAGACCGATCTTGCTCAATTTAAAAAATCGGTAGAGTCTGAGAAATTTAAGTTAAACGTTATAGATAAGGATTTAATGAAGCAAGAGCGCATACTAAGAAATATAATTTGCGCAGAATTTGCTAAATAGTTCAATCAAAGGAATGCTTTATGAAATTTAAAACTTTTGTAGCGGCTTTTGTAAGCGCTATAGTTTTGAGTGGTTGTGCAAGCTCTTTAGGTAGCGATTCAGCAGACGATAGAGCATGGATGCGATATTTAGAGAGTGATGAGAGTTTGCAAGAGATTAGTTTTTATAAAAGAGTAGTTAGTGCGCTTAAATTTGGTGAAGTGCAAGGAAATGCTGTTGTAAAGACTCAGTTTGGCGATACTTATTCAAGCAAAAATTTAGGCGATATTTACTTTGTGAGTGATCTTAAAAGTGTCATAGTGATAGATCTTGACAAAGGTAAAAATGTCAATATATCAAGCGATAATGAGATAAAAAGCTTGCAAAATTCAAAAAATATCAAATTTTATGAGTTTGGTGGCGGCATGATAGAAAATGTGATTTACTCTACTAACGAAAAATCAGTTTGCGAAGCTTTTAGATATAGTTTGGAACCTATAAATACAAAAAGCGTTACGAATTATTATACAAACGTTGATAAAGGCGAATTCTTTGCCACTATCATTAATGCTCAGATCGTTGGAAATAAGGGCTTTGAGATTAAAAATTTAGATTTTAAATTTCATGTAAATAAAAAAGAGCTTACAAAGATAAAAGAGCATGCTCACTCGGACAAATTTAAAAAAGAAGGAATCGATCAAGATATGCTAAAGCAAGGGCGATTTTTATTAAACGTGCTTTGCTACTCTATGTTTTTGGAGTAAGTTAAATTTATGCAAGCCAAAGAAGCAAGATACCATAGACCTCTATTTTTCTTCACGGCTTCGCTTGTTTTGCCTTGGATATTTTTCTTTAGTGCAGCTTATTTGAGCAATATGCCAAATTCTTTAAATTTAACTTTCCTGCAAGGCGTTTTAAGTCTATTGGGACTTGTATCTCCTTGTTTGATAGCGCTTTATCTCTTTTGGCGTGAAGGAGTTAAATTTAAGGATTTAAAGCATAGATTTAGCCTTAAGAGCGTTTGTAAAATTTACCTTATCTTAGCTATTTTTATGACCTGCGCAGCTCTTTTACTCGCTCAGCTTATATCTGTTTTGTTCGGATATAGTTTAGAGCAGTTTCATATAGTGGCTCATCCAAGTTTTGATTCCGCCTTTTTTAACGCTTGGTTCATACTTGTCTTTGCCGCAATCATAGAAGAGTTGGCGTGGCATAGTTACGCAACAGATGCTTTAACCTCTAAATTTAATCTGTTTGTATCATCTATTATATTTGCATTTTACTGGGCGATTTGGCATTTGCCGTTAGCCTTTATAAAAGGCTATTATCATAGCAACGTATCAAATAGCGGTCTTTTATACGGGTTAAATTTTATAGCTAGCGTGTTTGTTTTTGTGATTTTGATGAATTGGCTTTATATTAAAACGGGCAGAAACATAACCATTGCCGTTATCTTTCATCTTTTTGCAAATCTTACAAATGAGATTTTTGCGACACATCCCGATAGTAAGGTGCTACAAACAGCTATATTGCTGATAGTAGCGATATTTGTCTTGATTAAAGAAAAAGAGATGTTTTTCGGCTCAAATTTAAGAGCGTATAAAGTGTAAAATTTATGCCGGCATCAAAGTTACATTTTGGTTTATTATGTTTTTATGCTTGCTAAAGTAAAATAGTTAAATTTATGGCGTAAATTTTGAAATTTTATATTTTATAGCCGTTTATAATGAATAATAAAATTAAAATTTAATACAATATCAAAATAAAATTACATATTTTAAAAAGTGTTTGATCGGAATTTGAGCTTTGTTTTATCTGATTTTAATAAACAGATGTTTTTAAGAATTTATTTAGGGCGAATTCATTTCGCTACATGAAGCAAATTTGCAAAAAGCTGTTTATGAAAGATGAGAAGCATTAGTGTTCGGCGAGATTTTACGATACGGTTTATGCTGATTTAAGAAAACAAATCGGCATTTTATTAAGTTTGTTATCAGAAAATAAATAGGAGAAAAAATGGATAAGGCTACGATAAAAGCGCATAAAATTAGTGACGGCGAGTATGAAAATATTCTTAAAATTTTAGGGCGTGAGCCGAATTTACTTGAGTTGGGAATATTTTCTGCTATGTGGAGCGAGCATTGCAGCTACAAGTCAAGCAAAAAATACCTAAGCGGTTTTCCGACCAAAGCTCCTTGGGTCTTGCAAGGTCCCGGCGAAAACGCAGGCGTTATAGATGTGGGTGATGGAATTGCTGCCGTATTTAAGATGGAGAGTCATAACCATCCAAGCTTTATCGAGCCTTATCAGGGTGCAGCCACTGGCGTGGGCGGAATTTTGCGCGATGTATTTACCATGGGTGCAAGAGTCGTGGCGAACATGAACTCGCTTAGATTTGGTCAGATTAACGGAAGCTCAAGCATAGCACGCCACCAAAGATATCTTGTCAAAGGCACGGTAGCGGGAATTTCTCACTATGGCAACTGCATGGGCATTCCGACTGTGGGTGGTGAAGTAACCTTTGATGAGAGCTTTAACGGAAACATCCTTGTAAATGCCTTTGCTTTGGGGCTTTGCAAGAGTGATGAAATTTTCTACGGCAAGGCTGAAGGCATAGGAAATCCGGTCATATACGTAGGCAGTAAAACAGGCAGAGACGGACTTGGCGGAGCAGTTATGGCAAGCGATAGCTTTAACGATGAAAATAAATCACTTCGTCCGACCGTTCAGGTGGGCGATCCGTTTGCAGAAAAGCTTCTTCTTGAGGCTTGTCTGGAACTGTTTAAGAAAGATTATATCATAGGCATTCAGGATATGGGCGCGGCAGGTCTTACTTCAAGTAGCTTTGAGATGGCCGGGCGAAGCGGAAGCGGTATGAAGATGTATCTTGACCGCGTTCCGATGAGAGAAAGCGGTATGACGCCTTATGAGCTTATGCTTAGCGAAAGCCAAGAAAGAATGCTAATATGTGCCAAAAAAGGCTACGAGCAAAAGGTTGTAGAGATATTTAAGAAGTGGGACTTGGACGCTGAGATCATAGGAGAGGTAACCGATACCGGTAAGATGCAGCTTTACTGGCATGGCGAACTTGCAGGCGAAATTCCGATAGATCCTGTTGCTCAGGCTGCTCCGGTGCTTGATCGCCCTACGAAAAAGCCTGCTTATCTTGACGAGATAAAAGATATAAATTTGGATAAATTTGAAAAAGTTGATAACAAAACTGCTTTTGGTAAGCTTCTTCGCGATCCGCATATCTTAAATAAATCTTTGATTTATGATCAATACGATGCAAATATCCAGACAAATACGATCAAGCAGCCAGGAAATTTAGGCGCAAGCGTGATTCGAGTAAGGCAGAGCGGCAAAGCTATAGCTATGGGCATAGAGTGCTCTCCTCGCCACAACTACGTAGATCCAAAGATAGGTGCTGCTATGGCGGTTACATCAAGCGGACGAAAGGTCGCTATGAGTGGTGCTATGCCGCTTGCTATAACCGACTGCTTAAACTACGGAAATCCTGAAAATCCCGAAGTTATGTGGCAGTTCGCGCAGGGTTGCGAGGGTATAAAAGAGGCTTGTCGCGAGCTAATGACTCCAGTTGTAAGCGGAAATGTGAGTCTTTATAACGACACGGACGGCGTAAGTGTGTATCCGACACCTGCTATCGTAAGCGTAGGCGTAAATGAGTGCGCTCATAAAAATTTACCGAGCGTCTTTGTAAAAGAGGGCACACCGATATATTTGGTAGGCGAAACGACAGGCGAATTTGCCGCAAGCCTTTATATGAAAAATTTATACAACTCTGTTAGCGGCGAGCTAAAAGAGATTGATTATAAAAAAGAAAGAGCGCTTTGGGATCTTGTGATAGAGGCAAATAAAGAAGGAATTTTGGAATTTGCAAACTCAGTTGGCACGGGCGGAGTAGCTATGACGCTAGCTAAAATGGCTTGTATGAGCGAGATAGGCGCAAGATGTGAGTGTAAATTTGGCGATAGCAGATGGATATTTGACGAGAGCTTTTCGCGAGCGGTTGTGGGAGTAAAGAATGAGGCAAAATTTAGCGAACTAGCAAGCAAATTCGGGCTTAAAGTAAGCAAAATAGGCATAACGGGCGGAAGCAAATTTGAAATAGATGGCGTGAGCGAAAATTTAAAAGATATAAGCGAGGTTTACTTTAATGAGTTTGCTAGAGTTATTAAACAAGAAGACTGAGGAAAAAGAGGAGATAAGAGAGCAGAAGATGAATCAAAGAAATGTAGCCAAGCCGCCTATTTTATTTAACGAAACACAGCAACTTATCAAGGCGATCGAGGCGAAGCTCGGCGGTTCGCTCATCACCTACTACAACTCAAACGCAGGTAGCGTATGCGGAAACGACGCAAGCGCAATGTATGAAATTTTAAAAGGTAAAAAGATACAAAACGCCTTTTTGTTTATCAAAAGCGACGGCGGTAGCGGTATCGCTTCGCTTCGTATCATAAGTACGCTTAGAAACTACTGCAAAAACATAACCGCTCTTGTGCCTGCAAATTGCGCTTCGGCTGCTACGATGATGGCGCTTGGTGCAAATGAGATCGTTATGGGTCCGCTTGCGTATCTAACTCCCGTTGATACTTCGCTTAAGCACGAACTAAGCCCTACAAATAAAAATAACGAGCTTGTAAGCGTGTCGATGGACGAGCTAAGCCGCGTGATAAAACTATGGAAAACGAACGAAAAAGATAAAGACGAAAACCCGTATAAATCGCTGTATGAGTACATTCATCCGCTTGTATTTGGTGCGGTGGATCGCGCCAGCTCGCTTTCGCTTAAAATTTGTCGTGAAATTTTGCGTTATCATATCAATGACGATGAAAAAATTCAAAAAATTTCAGAGCGACTAAATAGCGATTATCCTGCGCATGAGTATCCGATACTCTTTCGCGAGGCCGAAGAGATCGGGCTTCATGTAAAAAAGATGGATGATGAGCTAAATGAGATGCTTCAAGAGCTTACTTTGCTTTATTCGGAGATGGGGCAAAGGGCGTTTACGGACTTTGATGAAAACAGCTATCATGATAACAACATCGCAAACATCATCGAAGCAAACGGCAAGCAGATATATTATCAGATAGATAAAGACTGGTTTTATCGTCCTGATGAGCGCCGCTGGAACGTCATGAACGATGAGAGCTCATGGCGCAAGAACGAGCTTGTTAACGGCAAGTTAAAAAATACTATCTATCACCTTTGGTAAGAATTTAGATGGGAAATTTGCTGATAATCATCGCCGTAATACTCTTGATATACTACCTATCTTCGGGTTTTATGCAGAGTCCGCAAATTTTATCGGGCTTTAAAAAGCAGTTAGTTTTTGAAGAGGCGAAGTATCTTGTTAGCCTGCTTGCCAAGGTTGCCAAAAGCGACGGCAGAGTAAATGAGCTGGAAGCTCAGCTGGTAAGCGAGATACTTGATGATATCGCTTTAAAACTAGGCGGAGACGTAAGAAAAAGGCAAGAGCTTAAGCAAATTTATAATGCCGAAAAAGAGAATTTAAACAACACATATAAGATAGCTCGCGAGTATTATCTTAAATTTAACCTAAGCAGTGACGCCGCGATAGCTAAGATTTCGTTTTTACTGAATTTGGCTTGTATAGACGGCGAGCTTTCTCCTTCGGAGCGAGAGATAATAGAGCAAATCGCTATAGGATTTAGAGTTCATAGATCTGTTTTGGAGGCTTTGTTTGCCAAATTTGACGGATTTTACAGTCAGAGAAAATCCGAGCAAAGAAGTTACGGCACAAATTCTCAAAGTGAGAAGAAAAATCCATATGCGGTATTAAATTTGCCACAAAATGCACCGTTTAGCGAGGTTAAAAAGCGCTACCGCGAGCTTGTGAAAAAGTATCATCCGGATATCTTGATGGGCAGGGGCGAGAGCGAGGAGATCATCGAGCGCTCAACCAGAAAGCTTCAAGAGATTAATGAAGCTTACGAGGAGATAAAGGCTAGCAGTGCAAATAACTAAAGGCTACACAAGCGGCTGTGTGGGCGATATAATCTCGCTTAATGCGAAATATTACGCAAAAAGATTTGATCTTGGCAAGGCTTTTGAAACGAAGATAGCTAAAGATATAGCCGAATTTGTAGCTAGTCTTAAAAGCGGAAAACGAGAGCTATTTACTTGCGTAAAAGATGGCGCTTTGGTCGGTTGTATAGCCGTTGATGAGAGTGAAAACGCAGCTCTGCTTAGGTGGCTTATAGTTGATGAAAAATTTCAAAACCAAGGCATTGGAAGAGAGCTTTTAAAAGAGGCGATTAAATTTTGTGATGAAAATTTTGATGAAATTTATCTATATACAAACAAAGAGCTTGAAATAGCTATCAAAATGTATGAGAAATTTGGATTTGAGCGCGATGAGAGCTTTGTGCCAAGGCGATATGAAGAGTTAAACGAACTTGAAATTTTAAGATATATCAAAAAGAGGAGAGGAAATGAGAGCGTTAATCAGTGTGAGCGATAAAGAAGGAGTTGTGGAGTTTGTCAAGGGGCTTGCTTCGCTTGGCTTTGAGATACTTTCAACGGGCGGGACGCATAAGCTACTTGTGCAAAGCGGTATAAATTCGCTTGAAGTTAGCGAGTACACAAAGAGCCCAGAGATGTTTGAGGGTAGGGTAAAGACCCTTCATCCTAAAATTCACGGCGGAATTTTGCATAAAAGAGATGATAAAAGCCATGTGGCGCAAGCCGAGCAAAACGGTATCGGAAGGATCGATCTGGTTTGTGTAAATTTGTATCCTTTTAAAGAGACTACCATACGCACCGATGATTTTGAGGAGATTATCGAAAATATCGATATCGGCGGACCTGCGATGGTGCGAAGTGCGGCTAAAAATTTTAAAGACGTATATATCGTAACCAGTCCGCTTGACTATGAGGCTGTGCTTGAAAATTTAAGAAACGGAGAAAATGCGCTCGAATTTAGACGCGCGCTAATGATAAAAGCCTATGAGCACACCGCAGCTTATGACTCTATGATAGCAAACTACATGAACGAGCGGTTTAACGGCGGCTTTGGCGAGATGAAATTTATTTCGGCAAGCAAGGTGTTTGACACTAGATATGGAGAAAACCCGCACCAAAAAGGCGCTTTGTATGAGTTTGATTATTTCTTTAGCAATAACTTTAAAGCATTAAAGGGCGAAGCAAGTTTTAATAATATGACTGATATAAACGCGGCTTTGATGCTTGCAAGTAGCTTTGATGAAGCACCTGCGGTAGCTATCGTCAAGCACGCAAACGCTTGCGGCTTTGCGGTGAAATCAAGCCTGCTTGAAAGCTACACCGAAGCGCTAAAATGCGATCCTATCTCGGCTTACGGCGGAGTTGTGGCGATAAACGGCACGCTTGATAAGGCTTTGGCTGAAAAGATAAATGAAATTTTCGTCGAAGTTATAATTGCAGCAAATGTCGATGAAGAAGCTCTTAAGGTATTTGAGTCCAAAAAACGTATCAAAATTTTCTCTCAAGGCAATAAATTTCTAACAAGAGCAAACGACAAATACGACTTTAAGCATGTTGACGGCGGATTTGTCTTCCAAGAAAGTGACGAGGTTAAGCCTAGCGAGCTAGAAAACATGAAGCTACAAACCACACGTAAGGCTAACAAAGAGGAGTTAAAAGACCTTGAGATAGCTTGGAAAGTGGCTGCACTTACTAAGAGCAACTGCGTGGTTTATGTGAAAAATTCAGCCATGGTCGCTATCGGTATGGGCATGACAAGCCGCGTGGATGCCGCAAGGGCTGCGGTAAACAAGGCTCGCGATCTAGGAATAGATCTAAACGGATGCGCGCTTGCTAGCGAGGCGTTCTTTCCATTTAGAGATAGTATAGATATCGCTTCTGAAGTGGGCGTAAAAGCCATCATAGAGCCGGGCGGTAGTATCCGTGATGATGAGGTTGTGCAGGCTGCAAATGAGCACGGCATGGCGCTATACTTTACGGGGGTTAGGCACTTTTTGCATTAAGAATTAAATAAGTTAGCGAATTTAAGCCAAGCTTTTTAAGGGAAAGCGGCTTAAATTTGCTTTATTAAATAAATATTTGTTCTATAAATTAAACATATCTTGAACTAAATCAATAAATCCACGCTAAATCTAAGAGTATAATTATCCTAAATTTTAAACAAGGATAAAAAATGAATGAATTTTTCAAAAACGCAACCGAGATCAAAGTAGATGGCGCAACTCTGCCTTTTTATAAATTTAGCCAAGACGGAGTGGAGTATATCGGGTTTGACTCGCGCAAATGCGTGCCGCCTGAGCCTATGGTAAATGCTTTGGTTGCTCTAAATTTGATAGCAGACAGCAAAGCTAAAGTAATGATGATAAATCACCACTATCCGGTTGCTCTCATCCCAAAGATCGAGCAGAGCTATGACATCTCGCACGAAAAACTTGAAGGCGAAGAGGTCAAGGTGATAATCAGCCTAAAAGACGGCGTAAGCGCGCAAACACTAGATACAAACGTAAAATGTGGTGGCTAAATGCTACTAAATACATTTGCTCCGCCGTTTAGTCTGGTAGGCGGATACTTTATCGTGGGGATTTTGTTCTTACTTGTAAGCGTGTTTGTCTTTTTCGGAGTTGATTTAAATGCTCTTACAAGCCTTAAAACCGCCGGATTTTTCCACGTATATCTTGTTGGCTTTGTGATGAGTATCATCATCGGCGCGCTCTATCAGCTTACCTCCGTCATTCTTGAAAAGGCTTTTTCGACTATAAAATTTGCTTTTTTAAATTTGTTCTTATATACGGCAGGCGTTTTAGTGCTAAGCCTTGGGATGTATCTTGAGAAAATGGCGCTTATCCATGCCGGAGCCGGGATTTTATTTATCGCGCTGCTCTTTTTTACCGTTACTTACGCGCTTAGCTTTTTAGGGGCTAAAAAGGGCGGTTTGGCTGTGGTTGCTCTGCTTATCTCGGCTCTGTTTTTATTTGTGGGAGTCGTGCTTGGATTTATGCTTATCTTGATACTGTCAGGCAAATTTGCGCTTGATTTTGAGCTGGTTTTACACTATCACATCTACTTCGTGCTTGGCTTTGTATTTTTGATCATAGTAGGCGTTGCAAGCGTGCTTTTGCCTATGTTTGCTCTTGTGCATGATCTTAAATTTTATCTTAGCAAGCTATCTATAGCACTATTTTTAGCTGGCGGCGCGGCGCTTAAATTTAGCCTTGAGCTAACTTTTACTTTGATAGCTTTGAGTGTGATTTACTTTTTGATTGAAGCGCTTTTGATACTTAAAAAAAGAGTTAGAAAGGCTTATGACTACTGGAATTTAAATGTCTTTTTCGCTCTTGTTTGGCTCTTTGTCTGCATAGTTTGCGTAGCTCTTGGCGGGATAGAATTTGCCGTATTTACGCTTACTTTTGGCTTTTTATATGCTTTTATAGTCGGACATCTTTATAAGATTATGCCGTTTTTGATATGGTATCACTACGTGGCGAAATTTGTAGGCAAGACTAAGGTGCCTTTGCTTGATGATATGATGATAAAGTGGGTAGCAAATTTATCTTTGGCGCTTCAGACGGCTTCGGTTGCGGCTTATTTTGGCGGTTTAAATTTGCTAAGTCAAATTTGCCTTGCATTAAGCGTAGTGCTAGTTGTGGTTAATGTAATAAACTTTTTTAAATATACTAAATTCGGAGTTCAAAATGAAGGATAAAATTTACAAAGCGCTTTCAAATATAGTCGATCCTGAAGTTGGATTTGACATAGTGTCTTTGGGGCTTATATATGATGTTAAGGAAAATGATGGCAGGGCGGTTGTTACGATGACACTTTCAACGCGTTCTTGCCCGCTTCACGAACTCATCTTGGGTTGGGTTGAAAATGCAACGCTTGGAGTTGAGGGTGTAAAGGAGTGCGAGATAAATTTGGTTTGGGAGCCGGCTTGGAATATCTCAATGGCAAGCGATGAGGTAAAAGCCGCTCTTGGAGCATGACACATAAGCAATTTAATGGCCCAAATTTGTCTAATATATTAAATTTGGGCTATTTAGATATTTTAGTTTTTAATTTGGAAGTATAAAGATCCGCATTGGGTGATATGCGGATCTGGGGTTGAGGATTTTAGTCCATTTGGTGTCTGATATATGTTGGCAGTTCAAGTATGGCTTGAGCCTCTTCGCTATCATATCCACCACTTACTTTAAGTCTTTCTAGTCTTTGGCTTAAGAATGGATTGTTTGAGCCGTTTTGTATTGTAGTTGCAGGAGCAGGCTTTTTCTCGTTTTTGTTTCTAAAGCCTGTTGCAACTATCGTTACTTGAACTTTGTTGTTTTCCATATTTTCATCTGTTGTAGTTCCGAAGATTACATCAGCATCTTCATCAACAGCTTCCGTGATAAGCTCCATAGCTTCGTTTATATCGCTAAACGGACAATCAGGGTGAGTTCTAAAGTGAACCAGGGCTCCCATAGCGCCGTTTATAGTAACATCATCAAGAAGAGGTGATTGTATAGCGTTTTTGATAGCTTCTTGAGCAGCTTCTTCGCCGTCCGCTTCACCAACTCCCATTAGCGCCATACCTCTATGTTCCATTATTTTTTTAACGTCTGCAAAGTCAAGATTTATATCGCTTTTGCCCGAGTCAAGAACGATAGTACTCATACCGCTAACAGCACGAGTTAATACATTATCGACTATTTTAAAGCTATCTTTCATACCTGCTTTTTTATCAATAAGAGTTAGAAGCTTATCGTTTGGTATAACGACTATGGAGTCGCTCTCTTTTCTTAACTCTTCAAGCCCCATATCAGCTAGCTTTTTGCGCTTTTTGCCTTCAAATGAAAAAGGAGTGGTTACGACAGCTATTGTTAAAGCTCCAACCTCTTTTGCTACTTGAGCTATCACGGGAGCTGCGCCAGTTCCTGTGCCACCACCAAGACCGGATGCTATAAATACGATATCTGAGTATTCAAGCGCGCTTTTTATCTCCTCGTAGCTCTCTTGAGCAGCCTCTCGTCCTATCTCAGGCATCATACCTGCGCCTAGACCTTTGGTTTTTTTCTCACCAAGTTGAAGCTTGGTGTAGGCTAGAGAATTTTCAAGAGCCTTGACATCGGTATTTGCAACGATTAGATCTATATCTACATCGCCACCGTTTTCTCTTATCATATGATTTATCATATTACCCCCGCCGCCGCCAACACCTATGACTTTTATTTTAGCACCGTAAGTATTTCTCTTCTCTTCTACCGTAAAGCCACCCATCTTATCCTCTCTTCTAAATTAAAATAGTTGTGTCATTTTATGCCAAGTACGAGATAGCCAGCTTTCTTTTTTCTCGTTGCTGATGTCTGCGATATTGGCCAACTCTTCTTTTGGATTGTCAAATTTCAAATCGTTAAAGTCAAATTCATCGTCTAAAACGCTTCCTTGAAATATCTTCTCACCGTTTTCTTCTTGTGTTTTTGTATCTTTTGATTTTCCGTCTTCTACTATGTTTCTTAAATTTTTATTTCTCGTTATGCTTTCATCTTTATAACGCATTTTCTTTTCGGAATCTATCTCGTACGGAGTAAAATATCCCGCCCCATACATGCAAAGTCCTATAGCGCAAGAGTTGGCAGGATCTCTCATGATCTCGTAAAGCCCTTCCGTTTCTTTTGGTTTTGCTATGCGAACAGGCATATTGTCAAATATCGCAGAGGCTAAGTCTCTTATGCCTTCAAGCTTAGTCATACCTCCCGTTAGCACTATGCCTGCTGCAACCGAGCTTTTATATCCGCTATCTTCAAGCATTTTTGCAAGTATCATAAGCGTCTCTTCGGCTCTTGCATAGATCACGTTTGATATCACGTCAAGCGATACTTCTTGAACTTTGCCGTCATCATTTATTGGTGGAATTTCAACTAGCTCATTGGCTCTATTGATAAGTGAGCCGTAGTTTAGTTTTATCTCCTCGGCTTTTAAAAGCGGAGTGTGAAGTGCCGCAGAAAGATCATTTGTGATATTTGCAGAGCCAACTCCTAAAAATTCATTATATCTTATAGAATTCCCAGAATGAACTATCATATTGCAAGTAGCCCCACCCATATCTATAAGAACTACTCCTAAATCCTTTTCATCTTGATTTAATGTAGCTATAGCTGAAGCATAGCTTGAAAGAACGATATTATCAGGTTCAACACCTGCTAAATTTAGAGCTTTTCTAAGATTGCTAAGGGATGATTTTTGAGCCGTTATGATGTGAGTTTGAACCTCAAGCCTGCTTCCGTTCATTCCGAGAGGATCTTCTATGTGTTCTTGATCGTCTACTTTGAAGTTGTAAGGCAATATATGAAGCTTCTCGTAATCATTATGAATTTGCGCTCTGCGGTCTGATTCAAACATCGAGCGATTTATTTCTCTTATGCCGATTTCATGGCTTGGTATGTTTACAACTCCGCTGCTATCTACACTTTTGGTGTATGCTCCGGAAATAGATACCACTACTCTTTCGTAGTATGTTCCTGCAATCCTTTGAGCATCTATAAGAGCGCTTTTTATGGATTTGGAGGCTAATTCGATGTTTGTTATAATGCCTTTTTTGATACCTTGAGTTTTTGCCGTTCCTATACCTATTATCTTTAGTCCGCTCTCGTCGTGTTGCGCTATAACAGCGCAAATTTGAACGGAGCCTACATCAATACCTAAAATTTTGGTGCTCAAAACCACTACCTTTTATAATAATGTTCAACTTTATAACGCTTTTGCAATGCGTTAGTTAGATCTTGAATCAACTCGTTATTTTTGAGGTAACTAACATTTTGTGTTATTACATCTTTATACTCATTTTCTTTTTCACTATCAAGCAACTTTTGTTCCAAAATTTCGTATACAACGGCTTTGTTGTTTAGCATAACATAATCTTTTTTGTTATTGCTATCAAAAACTTTACTAACAAATACGCTAAATTCAGTATCGCTTAAGCCAGTAATCGCACTAACGACATCTCTGCTGATAAAGCCTATATCTTTCCCCTCAAAGCCGGTTTCAAGGAGTTTTTTAGCTTTTTGCTCTACTATCTTTTGCTCTTTTTCGGTTTTATAAAGCTCAAGCACTTGTTCTCTTGCCTGCTCAAAAGTCATAACTTGCGAAGGGGTAGTTTCTTCTAATTGCACAATTAAATAACCATCTTCGTGCTCAACAGGCTTTAGTACTTCTCCTGCTTTTGCGTTTTTTAACTCATCTACAGGAAGACTTGTATCGTTTTCAAGTGCTACAGACGAGCCATCTTCTAGCTTTAATTCGCCTTTTTTGATCTTTAAATACTCTTTAAGAGCTACGTCTTTTGTCTTTTTTTGTTTGTAATCAAGCAAAACTTCTTCTTTGGTATCATTAAAATCTAGTATCTTATCCCACGGGTCTTTATATGAGCTTTTATTTTCAGTATAAAACTCCATTAGCTCGGTCTCATTTACATCGATATTTACCGGCTCGATAAATTTTGTTTTTATTTTAAATTCCGTTAATGTTTTGTAGCTGTTTTTATTGGTTTCCCATAGGCTTTTTAGCTCGTTTTCATCGACTTTTATCTCATCTTCTAAAGCTTGAACTATCTGCATAGATACTCTATCTTGCATCAAAAAGCTTGCAGCCATTAAATTTGTATCATTTTGGTTTGTAGGTAGGTTTATAGCATGCCTTAGTTTATCAAGAAGTATGGATTTTTTAAGTCCGTTTTCGTAATCGGCTGGGCTTATCCTAGCTCTTTTTAAAGTTTCGTTGTAGAGATTTTTATCAAATTTTCCATCAACATGAAATGTAGTATCCGCTACGATATATTTAACCACATCATCATCATTTACGCCTAGACTTAAATCATCTGCGAAATTTAGCAGTAAATTTTCTTGCACCAAAGCTTCTATGGCTAAATTTTCAAGCCCTAACTCTTTAGCTTTTTCTTCAGACATCTTTCCGTCAAACAACTGATTATAATATGAGTAAAATTCGCTGTATTTGTTTTGAAATTCTTGAATGCTTATATTTCTGTGTCCGACTTTTGCTATCGAAGTTGCTCGATTAGTATTCATGTCGTAAGCCCCCCATCCTACAAAGCCCGCTCCAACGAAGGCTATAGTGCTTACCCAGATGGTTACGACGAGGTATTTTTTGTGCTTTTGCATCCAAGTTATCATTTAGTTTCCTTTAAACTAACTAAAAATTTTATGTATTATTTTACCGAATTTATGTGAATGTAACCTTAAATTCGGCGTTTTCAAATAGAAAAATTTGCAATTTTACTAACATTTTTTGTTTTGTTAGTGACGATATATCTCATAAGAGTGAGCTATATGTAACAATTTACAAGTATTTTCAAGTATAGCGACATCTTTTGCTAGTTGATAAGGAGTTCTGTTATATACGTATGCGCCATATCCCTTGATGATCATTATGTTTGTTTTGTTCTCTATCATATAGCGATAAATTTCAGTATCTGCCCTTTCGTACCAGTCGTCAAATTGCTTTGGATCATATATGGGAAGCTCGTGATGCTTTACATATCCGAAATAATCCCTAGGGTGTATGAAGGTATGATTTAGGGTATATGCGGTAAGGTAAGGAGGCATGGCGTAGCAGACGTATTTGGCTTCATTTATGTTTTTGTAGATATTTAGGTGGATGTCAGAATCCAAGCTTGCATCGTTCCATCTATAGTCTTTTTTTGAATTTAGCATTATGAAATCTTCCTCTTTGAGATTATCAAATATCGCATTTTTTTTGTTTATCAAAAATTGGTTGTGTTCTATGCGAGCAGAAATAGAGCCATGAAAGACACCGAAAAAATTCTTTCTAAACATCGATAACGAAATTTTACTAAGCTCTGCGGAGGCGTATGTCAAATCCATTCTTTAACCTTTTATAAACTTTTTTTGTTATTATACATCAAATTAAATCATCAAGGAAAAATTTGAATTCTCCGCATGTTCCTGTGCTGCCAAGTGAAGTTTTGCAAGCTTTTAGCGATATAAAAGAAGGCGTTGTCGTTGATTGTACGCTTGGGTACGCGGGACACTCCAGTCTTATTTTAGAGCAAAATGACAATATAAAACTTATAGCTTGCGATCAAGATGATGAAGCCATAGAATTTTCAACGAACAAGCTTGCTAAATTTAAAGATCGCGTTAGTATCTTTAAGAGCAGATTTTCAGAAATTTTGAGCAAAGTTAATACTCAAGAAATTAGAGGAATTCTAGCCGATATCGGAGTTTCTTCTCTTCAACTCGATAAAAACGAGCGAGGTTTTGGAATAAAGAGCGATAATCTAGATATGCGTATGGATACAAGTGGCGAGCTAACCGCTTATGAAGTTGTTAATTTCTATCCCGAGCATAAACTCGCTCAAATTTTTAAAGACTACGGTGAGCTAACTAACGCAAAGCAAATAGCTGCTAATATAGCTAACGAAAGACAGAAACAAAAAATTTCAAGTGCTAGCGAGCTGGCTAGGATAATCGGCACAAAATCCATTAAAAATAGAAGCGTTAGCCCTGCAATACTTGCTTTTCAGGCTATTAGAATCGAAGTAAATGCAGAGCTTGCTGAGCTTGAAAATTTGCTTAATGCTATTGAAAATTCATCTATTAATGAGTGTGTAGTAGCGATAATCAGCTTTCATTCGCTTGAGGATAGGATAGTAAAAAATAGATTTAAAAAATGGGCAAAAAGCTGCATCTGCCCGGACGAAGCTATGCGTTGCGCATGCGGAAATAACCACTCCATAGGCGAAATCGTCACAAAAAAAGCTATAATGCCAAGCGTAGAAGAGACAAAACGAAATCCAAGAAGCAGTTGTGCAAAGATGAGAATTTTTAAAATTTCAAGAGGTAAAAATGCAAGATAGAGACGATCTGCTAGCTCTTCATGACGAGGAGCAAAAAGGCGAAGAGAATTTAAGCTTCAAAACGCTTTTAACCGTGTATCTTGCTATAGCGGTTGCTCTTGCTCTGTTTTTGCCTAAAATTTATATCACTAACCAAATTTATTATCTCAGCCGCGATATAGCCGATCTGAGCGGTAAAAGAGACGTGCTTTTTGAGGAAAATAGAGAATTAAGCTTAAAACTTGAGAAGATGAGATATAAAAATCAAATTTTAGACCCGCTTCATCTTAAATAAACCGAGTCAAATTTAGGTTTATAAAATTTAAATTTCGTCTTTTGATTGCGCTACCAATCTTTCTAGGACATACTTTTCAAGATCTTTTTTCGGTATTTCGTTTTTTATGGCTTCGTTATAGATCATTTCGACTTTTGTGGAGTATTTTTCATACGAAAAATACGGAAAATGTATAGCCCAAGCTCTTTTTATAAGCTCTTTGCTTATGGCCTTTCTCGCCCAAATTTTAAACATATCAAAACCTATAAAAACCGCAGCGGTTACTACAACGGCACTGATTATAGATAGGTGAAAATCAAGTCTGGTAAAGAGGTGGTGAGTAAATAAAATCAAAAATCCCAATACAATTGCACAAAAAATAGCATATACGATATAGGTTTTTATGTAGCGAAATTTAAAATTTAGCTTGGCCGGATCAATCAGCATACCTTCGTTAAAGAGGCAGTTTGACTCAAGCAGGTCGCGAAAAAGCACCGGTTGTTTTGAAACTACGAATATGTTTTGCAAAATTATATTTTTTAATTGATTTTCTTTCATATTTTCACTTTTTATTCAAATTGTAAGCCTGATTATATCAAATTCTTGCGATAAATTCGTTTAAACCGCTCAAATTTTAACTTTATAGATTATTTAACATCTCTAAGTTAAAATTATGTGAAATTTAAAAATAAGGATAAAAATGAAAGGCATAGTCTATCTAAACGGCGAATTTATGGATGCAAACGAGGCAAAAGTAAGTGCATTTGATAGAGGGTTTATATTTGGCGACGGAATTTACGAAGTGGTGCCTGTGCTTGGCGGTAAGCTTGTGGATAAAGATGGATTTTGGCAGAGATTTGAGCAGAGTTTGGCTGCGATAGAGCTTAGTTTGCCTTGTGAAAAATCTAAATTTGAAGAAATTTTAAACGAGGCCATATCAAGAAATTCATTAAAAGAGGGCGGAGTATATATGCAGATAACTAGAGGTGTGGCTGATAGGGACTTTTGTTTTATCAAAAATTTAGAGCCTACCTGCTTTATATTTTGCTACGAAAAGGAGATCGTAAATAATCCGGACGCGATAAACGGCATCAGTGTAGTAAGTGTCGAAGATATCCGCTGGAAACGAAGAGATATCAAGTCTATCTCGCTTTTAGCTCAGTGCTATGCCAAAGAGCAAGCCGTAAAAAAAGGCGCTTATGAGGGATTTATGGTTGAAGATGGTTTAGTAACCGAAGCTACAAGCTCAAGCGCTTTTATCATCAAAGATGATGTCTTGATAACCAAGCCTCTTTCAAATGAAATTTTGCCCGGAATTCGCAGAAAAGTAATTCTTGGATTTGCCGAGCAAGCCGGACTTAAGATAGAGCAGCGTGCCTTTAGTATGGATGATGTTTATAATGCCGATGAGGTTTTTATTTCCGCAGCTACGCTTTTACTTTTACCTGTCATAAGTGCTGACGGAAGAGCTATAAACGGTGGAAAAGTCGGCAAATACGTGCCAAAACTAAGACAAATGTATGTAGATAAGCTTAAAAAAGAGGCCGGAATTTTATAGTATCGGTTAAGTAGCCAAGATGATTTGGCTACTTAAATTTTAATTTGCTTAGCGAATTTATCGCTACCATATATATAAAAATTCAGGGCGATACTCAAAGTGCATGGTGTCAAAGCTTGCCCAGCGACCGCCCCAGATAAAGCCGTGTTTTTCAAAGATTCTTACGATTTGTGCTGGAATTTGATTGCGATAAATTCCGTCTTTGCTCCACTGCCAATAATCGCTTTTATCGGTGTTTATATCAATTGCAATTCCGTAAGCATGCGCGCTTTTGCGGTTTGTTTTGGCTATGACGCGGTAGTTAAACGTGCCTGAAGGATTGTCTAAAAATTTAAGCATGTCAGGCTCTTTATCAACCAGCTCATCAAGCTCTTTTGAAACCGCTTCAAGAGCTTTAGCTGCGCCATTTTGCGAGTTAAATTTAAACTTTTTATTTACATGTTTTTCAAGCCAAATTACATTAACCAAATTTGCTCTAACTCCGGCTTCGTCTTTGCCGTAAATTTCATCTAAAAGCTCGTAGTTTCTATACCTTCCGGCATCGGTTGTAGGCACTTTAAGCTCTCTAAAGAGCTCATAATGCTCGGAAAAGATATCTTCAATATCGGCATTTGATAAAAGCACTTCCTTGCCTTTTGCCAATCCGTCGTCAAAGACTATCTCTCTTCCACTCTTAAATTTAAGCATATTTCCCTCTATCTTTACTCCATAAGCTTGCTCTATCGCGTTTTTTGCGCTTGGTTCTGCCAAGATATTCATAGAAGTGATCTTAGAAAGCAAAAGATCTTTTTCATCTATATCGCTACGATCCTTTCCGATGTCAATCTCGGTTAGCGCGATACCGCCGATAAGCGCTCTGCCTGCGTCTTTAGTTCTTACGCCCCAAGCGTCATGAAGTGCAAGCAGATTGCCCTCTTTTTCACCTACGTAGATCATTATATGACCGCTTAGATGAAGCAGCGTTAGATACGGAGTAGCTTGCTCTTTGATGATTTTTATCTTTTGCTCGTTAGTTAAATTTACAAGCGAAATTTGCCTGCCTATCTTGCTTTGCGCTTTGGAGTTACGCGGAAGCCAAATTCCAAATTCGCTTAAAAAGTCTTGCGTTAGCAAAGAGCAGTCCCGTTTGCTCGCAAAGCCGCCCCAGCCATAAGGCTCGCTAAGCAGGCTTTGGGTTAGTAGTCTTGTGTTAGCGTCGCTAAATTCAAGCGGATAGTTTGAGGCGACAGTTTTTGAAATTTCATATCTCTTAACTCCTGCGCGAGTGTGAATTCGCCCGTAAAATTTATGCTCATCCTCGCTTTCAAAGGCAAGAATTGCTCCTATCCTAGAATAAAATAAAAATTCGCCGTTTGTATCATAAACAGGCGATTTATCACGCGTGATAGTTATAAATTTTGCGTTTTGTAGCTCGTTTGCTTCATATTGGCTTAAAATTTTAATATCCTCGGCACTTATCCAGCCCATGATATTATCGTTAAATGCAAACACCCAAGCTTTATCAAGCGAGTAGTGCGAGATTAAAAGCGGATAGCCGATACTTAAAGTGGAAGTTTGCAAGTAGTCAAACGGAAATCCTTCGCCAGCTTTTGCAGGGTTTAAGAGGATGGCTTCATTTGTCGGCAAATTTCTAAGCGAAGTCGTCGCAGTCGTAATCGCAGGAAGTAAAAGCGAGCCGAAAGCCTCAGTATTTGCGTTAGTTTGCTGCGCGCTAAACCACTCATCGGTAATCGGCTTTAAATTCATGCCGTAATACTGCCTTTTGGCTGAATTTTTATAGACATCAATCGCCCAAAACGACTCTTTTTTGCCGTAAGGAGGCTCTTTAAGCAGAAGTATGCCAAAGCGCTTTTTAAGCAAATTTTGCCCGTTAAATTTTACTTTTTTAGGATTTAAAGGCATCGCCGAAGCGGTTTGAGGAATGCTAAAATTTAGGTATGAAATTTTGCCCGGGTTACTTTGATCAAATAGCTTTTCGTTGCCTTTTGGGGTGCTAACCTTGGCGCAAGAAGTTAAAAAAACGGCTATAAAAATTAAAAAAATTGTTCGTTTCAAATTTATCTCCTGTGATTTAGGTTATAATTTTACAAAAAAACAGGAAAATTTTTGTTAAACCAAATTTTGGAAATTTTACGCAATTCTAATATCTTTTTAACTGGTAGAGGAGGAGTCGGTAAAAGCTACTTGACAACGGCTATCATAAAGCACTATAGAAGCGAGCTTAAAAACGTAGTTGTGCTTGGAAGTACGGGCATAAGTGCAGTAAGTGTCGGCGGAGTTAGTATCCATAGCTTTTTTAAATTCGGAATTTGTTCGAATTTGGAGGAGTTAAAGGGTCTTGATCGCAAGCAAAAGTCAAAAGTAAGCAAGGTAAAAGCCATGCTTGATAGCTGCGATCTGCTTGTGATCGATGAGATATCAATGGTGAGTGCAAATTTGATGGAGATGATCTATCATAGGATCATAAACTCCAAATTTGTGGGTCGCATAATGCTTGTAGGGGATTTTTATCAGCTTCCGCCCGTGCTTAAAAAGGAATCAAATGAAAATGCGCTGTTTAAATTTCTTTATGCTTTTAGCTCGCACGCTTGGAGTGAATTTGAGCTAAAAAATATCGAGCTAGTAGTGTCAAAACGCACAAAAGATCTTAAATTTTATGAAATTCTCTCAAATCTTAGAATCGGAAAGCTAGATGAGGAAACTATAAGATATATCGAGAATTTGTGTGTAAAAAACGTGCAAATTTCAAGCGAAACAAGCGTGCTTTTTGGCAGGAATTACGAGGCTGACGCACTAAATGCACAAATGCTTGAGCGTCTTGAAAGCAAGCTTGAGATAAGCGAGGCTTTGGTTGAAATTTATGATGAAAATTTGCATGAAAAGACGCTTGAAGGCTGGATAAATAGCCTTGCGGTGCCTGAGATCATGCATATGAAAGTCGGGGCTAGGGTTATATTTGTCACAAACAAATGGGGCGAATATTATAACGGTGAGCGCGGCGAAATAATGCAAATTTTAAAAGAGGACGGCGTGATAAAAAGCGTCATGGTACAAAAATCAAACGGCGATATCATCGAAGTTGAACCAAATCGCTTCGAGCTTAGCGAATTTGAACTTGTCGGCGAAAATATAGAGCAAAATGTGCGAGCTTCGTTTATGCAGTTTCCTTTTAAGCTGGCCTACGCGCTTACGATTCATAAATCTCAAGGCATGAGTATAGATAACTTGGTCTGCGATTTAAATCACATCTTTGCTAACGGGCAGCTTTACGTGGCGCTTTCACGAGCGACCGATCCTAGAAATTTAAAGCTTATTTACGCAAGAGCTCAAAATTTTAGAGATTATCTAAGAAATGTGGTTAAAATAGACGAAGAAGTTGAGAAATTTTATAAAGAAAATATCTTTGAAAATATCAAGGAGGAGCAGTGAGAAAAATTTTTATAGCGTGTTTGTTAGCGGTTTTCGGGTTTGGCGAGAGTCTTGATATAAGGGACTTTGAAACCGATCTTTACTCTAAAGATACGCAAAATTCGATAAAAAAAGTTAGCGTTAGTTTGCTTGTTTCGGGAAGGGATGTTCAAGATAGCGAAGCGTATATACTTGACGGCTTAAACGTGGTGATAGGAAGCTTTTATGTCGAGGATCTGCTAACCTCAAAGGGCAAGGAGAAATTTAAAGAGACCTTTGCTAAATACACCTCTAAAAAGCACTCGGTCAATATTGATGAAGTGCTTATCATCTCGCTTAAAATCGTGCGTGAGCCAAAGCTTGAAGAGCTACTGGATCTGCTAAGGGATCAAAAAAATAGCGGCTCAAAAAACAGATCAAAAAGCTCTCAAGCAACGGAGGACGATGAAGATATAATCATTAAAAAAGGCGGCAAGATAGAGCTGCAACCGCTTGATTTAAATTCGATTAAGGATTTTGGAAAGGATTTTGGCGAGTAAAAATGCTCGCCAAATTTGAAAGTTATTGATTTATGACGTCGTAAAATGAAGGGATGACAGGAGTGAGTATCTCTTCGCTTATGACTTCATCTTTTTTTGCATCTTCAAATATGATTTTTATCTTGTTGCCAAGCTTGTCTTGATAGTCAATCCTTGTCGGAAGCTCGTTTTTAATAGCTATAAAATACTCTATGCCGTCAAATTCGGCTTTATATAAGTCGTCTTTGATGCGAGTGGCTTTTTTAAGGATATTGGCTAAATTTGGAGTATTTTCAAGGCGTGATATGATAGCTTGCTCAAGCTCATCTTCGATAACTACTACGCGGTTTTTGTCAAAGTAAATTTTCTTTGGAGTAGGCTTGTCGTATATCCAAAGTGCTTTGTTATCGTCTCTTGCATAAAATTTGCCATGATACTGGATATTTGATTCGTTGCTTGTAACGGTTTGCACAAAGTCGCTTTCAAGGGTTTTGAAGCTTAAAGAATTCGCCAAAACAACGCCACATAGCGATAAGATAGCTGTTATTTTTCTCATTATTTTTCCTTTTGGCGGGAATTGTAGCTAAGTTTAATTAAACAAATGGTAAAATCTTAGCTTTATAAATAACTAACAAGGCGGATAGATGATAAGTAGCATTATGCAAAAAATCTTCGGAACCAAAAATGATCGAGAGGTCAAGAAATACGCAAAAAGAGTTAAGGATATAAATTCGCTTGAGCCAAAATATCAAGCCATGAGCGACGATGAGCTAAAATATAGCTTTAACGAGTTAAGAGAAGCGATAAAAAGCGGCTCAAAGAGCATGGATGATGTGCTAAACGATGTCTTTGCTATCGTTAGGGAGGTGGGAAAAAGAACTCTTAATATGCGTCATTTTGACGTTCAGCTCATCGGCGGCATGGTGCTTCACGAGGGCAAGATAGCCGAGATGAAGACGGGTGAGGGCAAGACTTTGGTTGCGACTTTGCCTGTGGTGCTAAACGCTATGAGCGGCAAGGGTGTGCATGTAGTTACGGTAAATGACTATCTTGCCAAGCGTGACGCTACGCAAATGGGTGAAATTTATAATTTTTTAGGTCTTAGCGTAGGCGTAGTGCTTTCGGGTCAATATGATGATGAGGCAAGAAAGGTCGCTTACGGTTCTGATATAACATACGGCACGAACAACGAATTTGGCTTTGACTACCTGCGCGATAATATGAAAATGGAGTTTAAAGACAAGGTTCAGCGCGAGCATAACTTCGTAATCGTCGATGAGGTGGATAGTATCTTAATCGACGAGGCAAGAACTCCGCTTATCATTTCAGGTCCTACAAATAGAACCCTTGACGGATATATCAAGGCGAACGAGGTCGCTAAGGCACTAACCAGAGGTGTGGCACCCGAAACTCCGCAAGAAAAGGCTACCGGAGATTTTGTAGTAGATGAAAAAAACCGCACCATAGCCATAACCGAAGAGGGTATTAGCAAGGCTGAAAAATTATTTGGAGTAGAGAATTTATACAATCTTGAAAACGCCATCTTAAGTCATCATCTTGATCAGGCTCTTAAGGCGCATAATCTATTTGAAAAAGACGTTCACTACGTCGTGCGCGATAGCGAAGTCGTGATAGTTGACGAATTTACAGGACGTCTTAGTGAGGGAAGGCGGTTTAGCGAGGGGCTTCATCAGGCTCTTGAGGCAAAAGAGGGCGTTAAAATTCAAGAGGAGAGCCAAACGCTTGCCGATATAACCTTCCAAAACTATTTTAGGCTTTATAGCAAACTTTCGGGCATGACGGGAACTGCGCAAACGGAAGCTACGGAATTTGCTCAAATTTATAAGCTTGACGTTGTATCAATCCCTACAAATGTACCTGTTGTAAGAGTTGATCATAATGACTTAATTTACAAAACTCAAGATGAGAAATTTAAGGCGGTTATTGGCGAGATCAAAAAAGCTCACGATAAAGGTCAGCCTGTGCTTGTGGGAACAGCTTCTATCGAGCGAAGCGAACTGCTTCACGCCATGCTCGTAAAAGAAAAGATCCCCCACTCGGTGCTAAATGCTAAAAATCACGAAAAAGAAGCTCAAATCATAGCCGAAGCCGGTGCCAAAGGAGCCGTAACCATAGCCACAAACATGGCGGGTCGCGGTGTGGATATCCGTATAAACGATGAGGTTAGAGCGCTTGGCGGACTATATATCATAGGCACAGAAAGGCATGAGAGCAGACGTATAGATAACCAGCTAAGAGGTCGTTCTGGTCGTCAAGGAGATCCGGGAGTAAGCCGCTTTTATCTAAGCTTAGAGGATAATTTGCTTAGAATTTTCGGAAGCGATCGTATAAAAAGCATCATGGATAGGCTCGGTATTGAAGAGGGCGAAAGCATAGACTCAAAGATGGTTACAAGAGCCGTTGAAAACGCACAAAAGAAAGTAGAAAATCTGCATTTTGAAGCCAGAAAGCATATCTTGGAATTTGACGATGTAGCAAATGAACAAAGAAAGACGGTTTATAAATTTAGAAACGAGCTGCTTGATCCGGAATTTGATATAAGCGAAAAGATTAAGCAAAATAGAGATGAATTCGTAATAAATCTACTTGATCAGGCTGAAATTTTCCCTGAAGTCTTAAAGAGCGAATTTAATCTTAACAGGCTTGTTTCAATACTTGCAGAAAACGGCTTGGGAGTTGATGAGGGCGAGTTAAAAGAGCTTGATTATAAAGATTTGGCTCAAATAATAACCGATAAATTTGAAGCTCAATATAATGAAAAAATGAGCGTGCTTGAAGAGTCGCAAAGAAAGTATCTTGAAAAAGTACTTTGCTTGCAGGTCGTTGATACGGCTTGGAGAGAGCATTTGTATCAAATGGATATCTTAAAAACAGGTATCGGGCTTCGCGGCTATAACCAAAAAGATCCGCTAACCGAATATAAAAAAGAGAGCTTTAATCTCTTTATGGAGCTTGTATCTCGCATCAAATTTGAAGGAATTAAAATTCTAAATGCCGTTAGGCTAAAAAATGCCGAAGAGATCGAGGCTGAGCAACAAGCTTTAAGAGCTATGCAAGAAGAGCAAAACGCCCAGCTTAAATACTCAAACGAGGAGCAAGAGGATAAAAAACAAGAGGTAAGAGCTAAAAAAATTCCTCGCAATGAGCCTTGCCCTTGCGGAAGCGGTAAAAAATACAAAGAGTGCTGCGGCAAGAGCGGTCCTAAAAAAGGAGCCTTTGCGGGCTGATAATAGATATTTCCAAGGCAAGCTTTAAGGCCGTCTTGGAAATTTGATAAATTTGCTTTGTAAAATAAATATGGAAGATTCATGAGTGTGGTAAAATATCTGCTATTTAAATACCTTCGTTTTGACAAAAGCCAGCCTTTTATAACGCTTTGTGCGATTTTGGCGTTTCTTGGCGTGAGTGTCGGTCTTATGGTGCTGATAATCGCTATGGCTTTAATGAACGGCTTTGATAAGGAATTTGAACGCAAACTTTTTACCATGAACTATCCTATTACTATCCTTTCTCATATTCGCGGTAATATCGATGATAGCGATGTTGAGCGGCTTAAAGTTAAATTTCCTCATCTTAAATTTAGCCCTTATATAATGACTCAAGTTATCATCAAAAACAGCGGAAGCTTTGATGGGGGGATACTTTTTGGCGTAAATTCTAATGCTGAAAAGACGATAAATTCGGTAGTCAAAGAGGCTCTTGGGCAAAAAGAGCTTAGCGGATACGAGTTGCTTGTGGGAAGCGGGATAAAGAGCGATTTTGTATTAAGCGGAGCCGATAAGCTAACTCTTATATTTACTAAAAATGATCCAAGCGGCTTTGCTCTCATACCGAAAATGAAGCGATTTGACGTAAATGCAAGCTTTAATTCGGGACTTGTGGCTTATGATAAAAGCTATCTTTATACATCGGTTGAGGCTCTGCGTAAAATTTTAGACTACGAAGAGGGTAGGTATGATGGAATTCACGTCTACTCGGATAAGCCTTTTGTCGATATCGAAAATATAGCAAAAGAGCTTCCTTTTTCTATGAGAGCTATCGGCTGGTGGCAGCAAAACGGAAACTTTTTCTCGGCGCTAGCGCTTGAAAAAAGAGCGCTTTTTATAGTGCTTATGCTGATTATTCTTGTGGCTTCTCTTAACATAATAAGCTCGCTTTTGATGACTGTGATGAATCGTCGTCAAGAAATCGCACTTCTACTCTCTCTTGGGGCTAGTAAAAACGAGATAAAAAAGAGCTTTTTTGCGCTTGGCGTTACTATAGGCGGAAGCGGAATTGTCTTTGGCGTGATACTTGGGTTGTTTGGAGTTTGGTTGCTTGGTAGCTTTGATATTATAAATTTACCTGCCGATGTTTATGGCGATAGCAAGCTACCTATGGAGCTTTCGGCGGTTGATTTTATCTCTATAGTCGTAGGAGCGATCTTTATAGTAGCGCTTTCATCATATTATCCTGCCAAAAAAGCAGCTCAGATAAACGTGCTTGAAACACTTAGAAACGAGTGAGATAAATTTCTTTTTAACTAGATCTTATATTTTCTAAATTTTCAAAACTAAAGATATTTAAGCTGTTTTTGTAGGTGTATGCTAAATTTAGCTTATGCGCTCTTAGGATGTTATCCACGATGTAAAGACCAAGACCAAAGCTTTTTTGCGCATCCTCGCCTTTGGTAAAAGGCTCTATGTAGTGAGCAAGCTCTTGCTTAAGAGGTTCGCCTTTGTTGATAAATTTAATACTTCCTTTGTTTATCGTGATGTTTACATGCTTGTCGGGCGAATACTTTAACGCGTTATCTATCATATTTTTAACAGCGATTGCAAAGAGTTTGAAGTCTACATTTATACTAAAATCATCAAGCTTGTTTATAGTAACGCTCTCTTTTTCGACTATGGCGATATCAAGCGCTTCATCTATAATGTCATCAATCAGGCAAATTTTAGTATTGTTTAGCGCGATGTTTGATGTGACTTGCTCGACTGCTGCAAATTCGTTTATCAAGCTTTCAAGCTTTTGAAATACTGCAACAAGGCGTTCTTGATTTTTATCTTTTTGTATCATTTCAGCAGTGATTCGCCCTTTTGTGATAGGGGTTTTAAGCTCGTGCATTATGTTTCTTAAAAAAAGTTTGCGCGAGTTGTTTAGGCTTTTTATTTGTGAGACTGCATCATAAAATGCCTCCGCAACTTCTGAAATTTCATCTTTTCCGCTACTTACGTTTTTTATCTTATCTATTTCGCCTTTAGCGAAAATGTCTATTTGTCTTTTTAGTTTTCTAAGCGGCTTTAGTTTTTTGATAACAAACACATAAGCAGCTAGTAGTATGAGCGCAACCAGTATAAATATAATTTTTATAATGTCGTAACGATATGGCTGATAGTCGCTATCTTTTAGCAGCAAAACTTTATCTATATGCTGAATTTTAAGGTAGTGGTGTTTGTCATAAAGCATGATTGCGCTTGAGCCGATATCTGCTGAAATTTCTTCCAAAACCATCGCGTTTTTTAAAATTTCTTCCTTTTGAGTATCGTTTGTTATCTCAGGCATATTTATGCCCTCAAGTTGCCTATCGTACTCTTTTTCATTAATTATCCCGCTCATGTAAAAGAGAGTGTTTCTGGCAATTGTGGAGTATTTTGCGTTTAACTCTCTGGTGTAGTTTTGCTTATCATAATCCATCAGCCACAAAAAGGCTAAGAATATGCTCGTAAGCGCTAGGATAAATATAAAAGTGATAGTGTAAAATACCGATGAGCGTTTCATTGGAGCCTAAATTTATTGTATCAGCTTATAGCCGATCCCGCGAATCGCATGTATATATGTAGGCTCTTTTGGATTTTCGCCAAGCTTTGCCCTTATCCTTCCGATTATAACATCTATACTTTTGTTTGAGGAGTCTTCGTTTATGCTGTTGCAGTTGTATATAAGCTCTTCACGAGTTATGGCACCTCCTTCTTTTTTGATGAGGTATTTAAGAATGTCATATTCTGCCGCGGTTAAATTTAAAGCCTCTCCTTTAAATGTTATAGTATGCTCAAAATCGTTTAATACAAGATCTTTAGGTGCCGATTTCTTCTCTTGCGAGACAGACACGCTTTGGCGCCTTAAGTGACTTTTGATACGAGCTAACAGCTCTTGCGGATCATATGGCTTTGGCAGATAATCATCAGCCCCATTATCTAGAGCATTTACCTTATCCGTTATATCGTGTCTTGCGCTTGAGATTATTATAGGTATGTCATGTCTTTTTCTTATCTCTTTACAAACTTCAAGCCCGTCAAGACCCGGAAGAGTAAGATCAAGTATAACAAGATCAAATTTGCCTGTATTTAAAGTAGAAAGACCTATATAAGGCTCTTCTGCGGTGGTTACTTTTATGTCGTAATTTTCTAAGTATTCGGTTAGGATTTCAGCCAGTTCAAAATCATCTTCAATCATTAAAATTTCTACCATAATATCTTCCTAGCTTGTAATTAATTTAGCCCGATTATAGCAGATTTTGATAAATGTTACAAAAAAGAGCAGGGCGCAAATTTAAGCGCCCTTAAGAATTATTTTATAACGAGCCCTTGTATTATGCCGCCTCTATTAACCCAAACAAGAGTTTTTTTGTTTTTTGAATTTGATAAGGCTTTGTTGAAATCATCGATGTTTTTAATATTTTCTTCGCCTATTTGTATGATGATATCACCCTTTTTAAATCCAAATTTATCGGCTTTTGAGTCGGTTTTGATATCAGTTACAAGTACACCTACTATATCTTGAGGAATTTTGTATTTGTATCTGATATCGTCTGTTATTGATGTAACGCTAAGTCCTTCAATCGATGAAGTTCCTTTTGTGTCGGTGGTTTGTTGCATATTTACAAGTTTTATTTTAGTAGATTCTATCTTGCCGGAGCGTTCGTAATTTACGGTTATTTCTTTATCCGGAGCAAGAGAGCCTATGATATTTTTAAGATCGTTTGCGTTTTTAACTCTCTTATCATCTATTTGTATTACTAGATCGCCTCGTTTAAGTCCTGCGGCATCGGCAGGAAGACCTTTTTCTACGCTACTTATAAGAGCGCCTTCTTTGTTTTTATATATCTCTTTTTGCTCGGTTGTTAAATTTGCTATCATAACGCCGATGTATCCGCGCTCTATCTTACCGTCTTCTATAAGCTTTTTGGCTATCTCTTTGGTCATATTTGAAGGAATCGCAAATCCTATGCCGTTGTTACCGCCGCTTCTTGATAAGATAGCTGAATTTATACCGACTAAAGCCCCGCGACTATCCACAAGTGCGCCTCCTGAATTGCCGGGGTTTATAGAAGCGTCCGTTTGTATGAAATTTTCGTATTGGTTTAGTCCGATATTGTCTTTATTAAGACCTGAAATGATGCCTTGAGTGATACTTCCGCCGACTCCGAACGGATTTCCTATGGCAAATACTATATCGCCTTCCATTATCTTAGATGAGTCGGCTATCTTGATGGCTTTTAAATTTTTAGCGTCTATTTTTATGATTGCAAGGTCGGTTTTTGGGTCGGTTCCGATAACTTTCGCCTTGTATTCTTGATCATCTTCGAGTAAGGTTACTACTATCTCGTCGCTATCTTCGATCACGTGGTTGTTTGTAACTATATATCCGTCATTTGAGATGATAACGCCAGAGCCTAAAGATGTGGTTTTTTGTTTATCTTGAGGAATTCTAAAGTTAAAGCCGAAAAAATCTCTAAAAAACGGATCGTTAAACATCTGATCTATGCCGTTATCTACCGTAGATGTCTTTGTAGTCGAGATATTTACAACCGATTTTTTGGCTTCTGATATTGAGCTATTATATGAGAGGATTACGCCTTGAGTTTCTTCAGGATTTACTCTTGTCGCATCATCTCTTGCTTCATTAAATGTTATCGTAGTAGCAAATAAAGAACAAGCTGCCACCAGAGATATTGCTAATATCTTTTTCATTTTTATGTGCGTCCTTTACATTGTTTAAATTTTAAAGTGAAATTATAAAATAACCCGCTTAACGCAAAGTTAATACTTTAATTATAGGTTTGATGAATTGTAAATTTCTCTAAGCTTGATTGACATAGACTAAAGTTTTATGCTACAATTTTTATAAAATTAATTAAACATAAGGATAACAAGATGAGTAGTAGTCTTTATGATACGCTTGGCATCTCAAAGGGTGCGTCAAGTGAAGAGATAAAAAAGGCTTACAGAAGACTGGCTAGAAAATACCATCCTGACATTAACAAAGACGCAGGCGCTGAGGATAAATTTAAAGAGATAAATGCCGCTTATGAAATTTTAAGCGATGATAAAAAACGAGCGCAGTATGACCAATATGGCGATGCGATGTTTGGCGGTCAAAATTTCCATGATTTTGCAAGTAGCTCTGCTAATATGGGCGATCTTAACGAAATTTTAAGAAACATCTTTAGCGGCGGATTTGGTAGTGCGGCAGGAGGCTTTAGTAGCTTTTCTCGTGGAGGGTTTGGCGGATTTTCAAGTAGTGATTTTGATCGTGGGTTTGGCAGTTTTGCTCAGGATCTAGATATAAAAGCAAGAGTTAATATACCGTTTGAAGTCGCGGTTTTAGGCGGGGAGCATAGGATAAATTTAAATGGCGAAAGCTTAAAAATCAAAATTCCAAACGGTATAAACGACGGTGAGAAGCTTCGCATAAAAGGCAAAGGCAAAACTTCTAAAAACGCTGGCACCGGCGATCTTATATTAACCGTAAGCGTGGATGAAAGCAGTGAGTATGAAAGAGATGGCGACGATCTTTATAAAGATGTTGAAATTCCGCTTAAGATAATGCTTTTTGGCGGCAAATTCGCTGTTTCTACATTGCAAAAAGATGTTACGATAAAGATAGCTGAAAACTCAAAGACGGGACAAAAGATCAGGCTCAAAGGGTATGGAGTAAAAAACCGCAAGAGCGGACTTTATGGAGATTTATACCTAAGAGCCAGAGTGGGGCTTCCTGATGTAAATTCGCTTGATGAAAATTTGATACAACTTATGAAAGAAAAACTTCCGGAGAGATAAAATGCGTGGATATGATGAACCGGTTTATTTGATAAGCGTAGTGGCAAAAGTGCTTAGTATACACCCTCAAACCTTGCGTCAATACGAGCGTGAGGGGCTTGTAGAGCCTTCAAGGACGGATGGGCGAATGAGGCTTTATTCTGAAAAGGATTTAGACAGAATCAAGATGATACTTCGCTTAACGCGTGATTTAGGCGTAAATTTAGCAGGCGTTGATATCATCCTTCAGCTAAAAGAGCAGCTTGATCAGTTCGAGCAAACCGTGGATGAGATGAGAGGCGAGATAGAACGACTCTCAAGTGCGGGAAGTGTACCGTCTAAAAAAGCTCTGGTAAAGCGCAAAAACAGCTTTGATCTTATCTTTTACGAAGAAAAGGATAAAATTTAAATAAAATAAGCTTGCTTTTGATATAATTTTTATAGCAAAAGCCTATTATGAGCGGGCTTATATATAAGACTAGAGTTGAAATTTGATTTATGTAATAATTAAATTTAAAGTCCAAATTTGAGTAGAGTTACGGGGTGAAAGTTGGAAAATTTTTTGCTATTTTTTGCTATGTTGTTGATAGCTAGTATCGTATTTAGCAAAATTTCAGATAAATTCGGCATCCCGTCACTTATAGTATTTCTTGCCGTTGGTATGCTGGCCGGATCTGACGGGCTCCTTGGAATTGAATTTAGCAACCAAAAAGTAGCCCAAGATGTGGGCACCATCGCACTTATATTTATACTTTATGCAGGTGGGCTTGATACAAAATTTAAAGCCATAAAGCCCGTCATGCTAAATGGCATAATCCTTGCTACAATCGGCGTTGCGCTAACTGCTAGCGGCGTTGCCGTGATAGTGAAATATCTGCTTGATTTTTCGTGGATGGAGGCGTTTTTATTTGGCGCGATTATCTCATCAACCGACGCTGCCGCTGTATTTGCTATCTTAAAGGCTAAAGAAATTTCGCTTAAAAACAACCTAGGACCGCTACTTGAGCTAGAATCAGGTTCAAACGACCCGATGGCGATATTTTTAACCATGACTATTATTCAAATGATATCGCTTGCCACCATACCTGCACCTGCTGATGTAGCGCTTGTCTTGCTTGAGCAGTTTTTGCTGGGTGGAGTTATGGGCTATATATTTGGGGTGCTGATGCCTGCTATTTTTAACAGGCTTAGGCTTGAATACTGGGGGCTGTACCCCGTTTTTTCTATAGCTTGGGTCTTGCTTCTTTACACTCTTGCGGTCAAAGTCGGAGGAAACGGCTTTTTGGCGGTTTATATCGCAGGAATTTTCATAAATAAAAAGGAATTTGCACATAAGAAAAATTTAGTAGGTTTTCACGACGGTATCGCTTGGACGATGCAGATAGTTGTGTTTCTTACGCTGGGGCTTCTTGTATTTCCTTCGGCATTGCCGTCGGTTGCGCTTATGGGGTTTGTTATCGCGCTTTGGATTATGTTTATAGCGCGCCCGATAGGAGTTTTTATCTCGCTTATGTTTTCAAGATACGCGATACGCGAAAAGATATTTATCTCTTGGGTCGGGCTTCGCGGAGTAGTTCCCATAGTTCTTGCGACATATCCTTACGGAAGCAAGCTACCAAATGCCGATCTTATCTTTAATACTATATTTTTTATCGTTCTTATTTCCATAGTTATCCAAGGAACGACGCTTGAATTTGTAGCTAAAAAATGCGGAGTGGAGGATGATAGCGAAAAGGCAGAAGACATAGAAGCGTCGAATTTGCCTATCTTTTATCAGACTTTAAGGCAGCATACTATCCATTTTGGCTCTGAGATCATCGAAAAAAACTTAGCCGAGCTTGAGTTACCAAGTGATTTTCTTATCCTGCTTATCAAACGTAAAGGTGAATACATCAAGCCTACGGGTTCATCGGTATTTGAAGAGGGAGATTTATTGCTTATTCAATGCGAAGATGAAAATAAATACAATGAAATTTTAAAAACTTATTTTGTTCCGCAGAATTAGAATTTTGATATAGTTTTTGCATTATTATTTAGTAGGACATCTTTCAAAATTTGCTTTATTTCATAGTTGTATTTAAGCAATCCGGTTTTGACATAGCCGCAAGATAAACCACTACTAGTTTTGGATATTTCTATTTGAATACTTTATAAAATCACTAAATTTAGGCAGTATATGTTTATAAATTTTAGCTATTATTTTAGTTGCGTTTGTGTCTTTGTAAACATTAATAGAATTAATTTTTTGCGTAAATTTAAAACCACTTTGATTGTTTGAAGATTTTACATACATACTTTCTAAGTCGCTTGTAGTAAAATTATTATCAACTACAATAATTTCATAGTCTTTGCTAATATCATTTGTACTGGTATATGCTACGATTTATAATATCAACAAATAGTACTATTATAAATTTGATTTATCGCTACAGCCCAAGCAAAAGAAATTATAAGTATTAAAATAATGGTTAGCATTGTTACTCTTTCGTTTTTAGCGATGTGTATTGATTGGATATTTGATAAAATTTAAGAAACATTTTTCAGTTTATAAAATTTATATTTGTAATTATAGCTTGTTTTTAAGATTAAAATGAAAGACTGGCTAAAAGTGAGAGAGTCTAAACTCTCTCGTAAATTTTAAGCTTACGCTTCTAAAGCCTGTTTTAGATCTTCGATCAAATCATCTGCATCCTCTATGCCTATGCTTAGGCGGATAAGCCCTGCAGGCACTCCGATCTTAGCTAGTTCGCTAGGCTGAATTTGCTGATGTGTGGTTGAAGCCGGGTGGGTGATGATGGATTTTGAATCGCCGATATTAACGACAATGCTAAAAATTTTAACTTTATCAAGCACTTTTTTGGCTTGCTCAAAGCTTTCAACCTCAAAGCAAAGCAGTCCGCTTGCCATACCGCCGTCAAAGTATTTTTGAGCTCTTTCGTATCCCGTATCGCTCTTAAGTCCCGGATATGTTACACTCTTAACTGCTTTGTGAGAATTTAAAAATTCAGCGATTTTTAGTGTGTTGTCCGAGTGCTTTTTCATACGAATAGCAAGCGTTTCAAGCCCTTGAATTAGCTGCCAAGAGTTAAACGGAGAAATCGTAGCGCCTATATCGCGGATAAGCGAAAGTCTCATTCTAAGTGTATATATATCAAAATTTTCGGCAAGATCTGCATATATGAGTCCGTGATAGCTCTCGTCCGGACCTTTGAAATGTGCGTATCTTGCGCTTGTTATTATCTTTTGATTTAGCCCTTTACCGGCAACCACTACTCCGCCGATACTAAGTCCTTGACCGCTCATGTATTTGCTTGCGCTATGTACTACGACATCCACTCCGTGCTCTATAGGGCGGAATAATATCGGAGTAGGCACAGTATTATCGGCTATTGTTATAATGCCGTGTTTGTTTGCGATAGCGACTATCTTTTCGATATTTGGGATGGCGATTTGCGGATTTGATAGCGTTTCAAAAAATATCGCGCGGGTTTTACCGTCTATCAAATTTTCAAGATCGTCCGCGTTGTCGCTATCAAAAGCTCTTGCTTCTATGCCAAATCTCTTTAGAGTGTGGTGAAACAAAGTGTTTGATCCGCCGTAAATTTTCTTAGCAACTATGATATTTTCACTTGCCGCTGCGATGTTTGAAACCGCATAAAATATAGCAGCTTGACCGCTTGCGGTAGCTATAGCCGCCACACCGTTTTCAAGAGCCGCCGCTCTAGCCTCAAATATATCTGTCGTAGGGTTGTTTAGTCTTGTGTAGATAGGTCCAAGTTCCGCTAGCGCAAAGCGATTTGCGGCAGTTTCTGCGGTGCCAAAGTCGTAAGCCGTAGTTTGATAAAGAGGTATCGCCATTGAGCCTGTGCCTGTTTTGCTATCGTAGCCAAAGTGAGTGGCAATGGTTTCTTGCTTCATTTTTTGCCTTTGTGGTAAATTAAATTTCGGTATTATACAGATAAAAAGGTTACATTTTATTAACACTTTCGTTTTGGAAATTAAAATTTGGGCTTAAATTTGAAGTGTGAAAGTAAGGTATAATTGTATTTTTGTTTGGAGATTTATATGAACAATGTAGGATATGATAAATTTAGGCGTGTAAAGTACTTGCGCGGACTTGAAAAATTTGCAAAGTCGGCTATAAGCGGGCTTAAAAGAGAGGATTATAATGAGGAGCAATTTCGCTTAAGAGTAGCTAAAAATGCCGAAATTTTGGCTAAAATAGAGCCTGTCTATCTTGACTCGGCTTATTCAAAAGCGCTTGAAAAATTTGTAAATTTAATCATCGCAAACAACGATAGAAATGAACTTTTGGACGCGGCGAATTCGCTTGAAAAGCTAAAAAATTCCAAAACATATAAAAAAGATAAACATAAAAATAGATACAAGGATGAAGATTGAAAACGATAATTTTTGATATGGACGGCACTTTGATAGATAGCTCAAAGGCCATTTGTGTGACTGTTAATGAAGTGCGTAGAGAGCTTGGATTTAAGAGTGATCTAAGTGAGGAATTTATAGTAAGAGCTATAAATGAAGTAGGACGAGATCTCGGCAAGGAATTTTATGGATTAAACGTCATAAATTCAAAGCTTAGAGACGGCTTTGAGGTCAAATTTAAGATAAATTACGATAAGTATGCAAGAGCTTATCAAGGAGTGGACGAACTGCTTAAAAAATGTGTAGAGGCAAACTATTTCGTAGCACTTGCCAGCAATGCACCCAATGAAACATTAAAAGATATTTTAATAAAAAGTAATATTTATAAATATTTTAATCATATCATAGGAGCCAGCAAGGATGTGCCTCAAAAGCCTGATCCGACTATGATAAATTTGCTTAAGGATATGGGTGGGTTTGGTAAGGTTTTGTTTGTGGGGGATAGTTATAAAGATGAGCTTGCGGCTATTAATGCCAAAGTAAGTTATATAAACGTATGTTGGGGGTTTGGAGCTAAGAGTAAGGAAGCTATAAATATATACGATACTCAAAAGGCATGGCAATATATCGAGACTTTGTAGTAACTACATAAAATAATACATATAAAAATACAAATTATTTTACATATAAATTTGGCTTAAAATATATTAAAATTAAGCCAAATTTTAATTTTTATCTTTTTATAACTTTAAAATTTCACTCCAAATTTCTTCAGGAAAAGTTCTTGTCTTTACAAAATTTTTCCAATATCCAAATTTTCAAATATCTTAACTGTTTTTCTGTATGAAACCAGTGTTCTGCTTCATTGCATATCGTCACAGAACAATTAAAATTACTGGCGAATTTAATTATGGTATCTATTTTAACCATCTCATCTTTTTTGCCATATAGTATTTCGGTAGGTAAATCCCATTTTTCAATAGGATTGTCTAAAACATATTTAAAATATTCCCAAGAAAGGATTTGTCCAAAATCTGTTTTGATAATTTTGCATTGTTCTAGTTGAGTAGCTGTTACATTGGCGTAGGACATCATATCTAAAATCAACTTCTTCATATCTAAAATTGGAGATACAAATAAGCAAGAATAAATTTTATCATTTTTATATGCCAGTATGCTAAAATAAGCGCCTATACTGGTTGCATACAGAGATATTTTAGGCCATCTATTTTTGATAAAATTCATAAGTGATTTTAATTCCGCAACCACATTTAAAGGATTAAACTTATCTTTTTCATACACTCTTTCGCCGTGTTCAGGCAAGTCAACGCTAATAACTTGCCAGCCGTGTTTGCATACTATTTTTGAAAACAATTCCGCTTCTTCTTTGTTGCCGTATTGTCCGTGTATGTAGATGCATATTTTTTCGCATGACTGACCCCATAAAATCGCTGGTATTTTACCGATATATATTTTTCTTCTTGCAAGATTCATTTTATAGCTCAAGCCGATATTAAAAATATTTGTATTGTTATTTTAACTTGTCATATCATTTTTTGTCAATCTATTTAATATTAATATTTGCTCTGGCACTTTTTAAAAATACAAAAAATCAGCTTGCAAATTTCTAATTCGTATTTATATAAAATTATTATTTAATATTATTTTATTTAAATATATACATAATAAAAAAGCGTCTTTTATAATCAAAATAAAAGTTTGTTTGGCTATAATAAATTTAAAATTTATTTAAAGGAAATTTATGGATTATGATATCTTTGCTCAAAATCCAAGAGATAAATTTTTTGATATTTTATTTAACGCAAACAGAAATTTGGTAGAAAACGAAATAGAAAAACTTCTTGAAAAATTCGTAGCGATGAGCATATATTGCGAACAAAGCGGATTTAGCGAAATTGCGCAAAACGCTTTTATAACGCAAAATCAAACCGAAATTCACGATAACTTGAACGATATCTATATCGGGATTAGTGGGGATATTTTAAGTCAAAATGAGTAAAATACTATTCGTTTTTTTTGTTTTTTTAGCGCCCTTGCAAGCGGCAAATATCGCCTTTGAAGAAGAGCATCTTTTCGAGCTTAAAAAAGACGAGTGGGCAAGGGTTTTTGTAACCGAAAAAGGCACTAGCGATCGCGATAGTTTTGACTTTAGATGGACACTTTTTGATAATACAAACATCATAGTCCATACTCGATATAGAAATTATCCAAGACAGCTTGTTCTTTCGCTTAGAAGAGGTCTTAAATCTTATAAGCAAAGCCTTATTCCCGATTACAAAATGCCGCCAAACGACATAGCTTGGTTACTTCTTGAATTTGATGATTTTAAGGGCGCGAAAGCGAACTTTAAAGTTTATATAAAAGATGAACCAAGACGCCTTGAGATCGAATTTAAAGATCCCAAAAGGCAGTAAATAAGGGGTTTTATGGATAAGATTGATGAAATAATGAGAGGTTTTATAGCCGAGCTTGACTATGAGCGTGCAGATGAAATTTTTAGCGAGATTAGCTCTGGCAAGAAGCTTCGCTCAAAGCTGATTTTAAAGATAGCGGGCGAAACTCAAGAGAGTCTTAAAATTTGTGCCGTTATTGAGCTGATTCACCTTGCAAGCTTGCTTCACGATGACGTGATAGACGGATCTGATACTAGGCGAGGCAAAGCTAGCATAAATGCAAAATTCGGAGCCAAAAACGCCATAATGCTTGGCGATATACTTTACTCTAAGGGATTTTTCGAGCTTTGCAAATTCGGCGAGAAAATCGCAAGCGTAATATCTGATGCGGTTTGCAAGCTAAGTATCGGCGAGATGATGGATGTGGAGCTTTCAAATTCTTTTAATACCGATAAAGAAGCCTATAAAAGGATGATTTATTATAAAACTGCCGTTCTTATAGAGGCTAGCTCCGCCGTAGGAGCTATTTTAGCGGGTCTTGATGAGAGTAAATTTAGAATTTACGGTAAAAATTTAGGACTTGCTTTTCAGATAATTGATGACATATTAGATATAACCCAAGATGCAAAAACTCTTGGAAAGCCGAATTTAAGCGATTTTAAAGAGGGAAAAACCACGCTTCCTTATATCTATCTTTATGAAAATTTAGACCAAGAGGGCAAAAACAGGCTTTTAAATCTCTTTAAAAAAGAGTTAAGCAGCGAAGAAAACGAATGGGTAAGAGCTAAGATGAGCGAATTTAATATCATAAAACGCTCTATAAAAGAGGCTAAAGATCTAGGCGAAGAGGCTATAAAAAGCATAGAAGAATTTGGCTTAGACGGGCTTAAAGATATAGTTAGAAGTATGATTGATAGGGAATTTTAATGCATTATTCAAGTGTGAGCTTCACACATAAAAATACCGACATCTCCGTTCGCGAGAGATTGTCGTTTTCAAATGTGGAGCGTAAAACGGAAATTTTAAGGCTTTTAAAATCAAGCTCAAACATAAACGAATGCATGGTTTTAAGCACCTGTAACAGGGTTGAGATCATGGCAAACGTAAAAGAGCTTGACGGAGCAAGCAAGCATATCTTGTCGTGTATAGCCGTGCTTTGCGGGATTGGCTACGAGGAGCTGCAAAGCAGAGCCGATATTTACGAGGATAACGGTGCGATACACCATCTTTTTGCGGTAGCCAGCTCACTTGATAGTTTGGTTATCGGCGAAACTCAGATAGCAGGTCAGCTTAAAGAGGCTTTTAGATTTGCCTGTGCGAACGAAAGTTGCGGCGTAAAGCTAAATATGGCGATAGACCATGCCTTTAAGTGCGCCGCGGAAGTTAGAAATAAGACTGAAATTTCTAAAAATCCGATATCCGTTTCAAGTGTGGCGGTTGCAAAGGCTAAAGAGCTGCTTGGCGGAAACATAAGCGGATCTATGGCGCTGATAATAGGCGCAGGAGAGATGGCGGAGCTTGCGGCTAAACACTTAATCAGCAACGGTGCCAGAGTAAAAGTGCTTAGCAGAAATATCGAGCGTGCCAAGAGTTTGGCAATGTCGCTGGGGTGCAATAACGCCTATGATAGTTTAGAAAATTTAAAAGAATACGTAAATAAATATCAGATGATTTTTTCGGCTACAGCGTCGCCTTATCCGATTATAGATGATACGATGATCAAGGAGCGGGAATTTACAAGATACTTCTTTGATATCGCCGTCCCTAGGGATATCGCCGTAACTCCTAGCGAAAAGGTGCAAATTTACGCGGTTGACGACTTGCAAGAGATCGTAAATAAAAACTTAGCCCTAAGAGAAGAGCAGGCTCAAGTAGCTTACGGTATAGTTGGAAAGCATACGGTTGAGTTTTATAAGCACATAAGAGAGCTTGCGGTAACGCCCGTTATAAAAGGCATAAGAGAGCAGGCTAAGCAGTGTGCCCAAAGAGAGCTTGAAAAGGCGATAAAAAAGGGCTATCTTAAAAATTCCGACAAGGATGAGGCGTATCGCTTGATACATCAGGTTTTTAAGGCGTTTTTGCATAAGCCTACGGTGAATTTAAAACACCTTTCAGAGGGTGCAAAAGCCGATATAACGGCAAAGCTTGTCGGGAAGATATTTGATGTGTCCGACGAAGCGCAGATAAAAGATGAAGAATTTGAATGGGAGAACGAGTAGTGAAATTTTCAAGATTATACGCACCTACTTCAAAGGAAGCGCCAAAAGACGCCAGCCTGCCAAGTCATATCTACTTGCTTAGAGGCGGATTTATCGAGCAGACGGGAAGCGGGCTTTATAACTTCTTGCCGCTTGGTAAAATCGTGCTTGATAAGATAAAAAGTGTCGTTAAAGAGGAGATGGATAACGCAGGAGCGCAAGAAATTTCCATGAGTATGGTTACAAGCGGCGAGCTTTGGAAAGAGAGCGGGCGATTTGATGTATTTGGCAAAGAGCTTTTGAGATTTAAGGATCGTAAAGAAAACGACTTTGTTCTAAGTCCTACGAACGAGGAGTCGGTTGTGGCTCTGGTTCGAGGTAAGGTTACTAGCTATAAGCAACTGCCTTTGAATTTGTATCAGATAAATACCAAATTTAGAGATGAGGCGCGCCCTCGCTTTGGACTGCTTAGAGGCCGTGAATTTTTGATGAAAGACGCTTATAGTTTTCATGCAAACGAAGAGGATCTAAAGCGCGAATTTGATCTTATGGAAGAGACCTACTCAAGAATTTTTACCCGTTTGGGGCTAAATTTTCGTGCGGTTGAAGCAGATAGCGGAGCGATAGGTGGAAGCGGAAGCAAGGAATTTATGGTTCTTGCAAACAACGGCGAAGACGATATCTTGGTATGCGATAGCTGTAAATACGCAGCAAATATAGAAGCCGCTAAAAGACAAAAGCGAACTAGCGATGCCCAAAGACCTGAAGCCGATGCGAGCAAATTTTATACTCCTAACGCAACAACCATAAAGGACATAGCCGAATTTTTTAGAGTTAGCGAATTTTATACCATAAAAGCGGTGATAAAAAAGGCTATTTATAAAGACGAAGAAAAGATCGTAGTGTTTTTTATCCGTGGTGATGACGAGCTTCAAGAGGTTAAGGCTACTAATGCGTGCGCAGCGCTTGAGATAATGGATGCTAACGAAGAAGAGATTTTGAAAGCTGGTATTGTAGCGGGATTTTGCGGACCGATCGGACTTAGCGGCGTGGAATTTTTTATCGATAAAGAGCTTGAAGGCGAAACGCAGATGATTTGCGGAGCCAACGAGAAGGATTATCATTTCGTGGGCGTTAGCGTTACTAACTTTAACTCGGATAGATTTAAGGATTTAGCAGAAGTTAAGCAAGGCGACAGATGTCCGCATTGCGGCGGAAAACTCAGCGTTAGCAAAGGCATTGAGGTAGGGCATATCTTTCAGCTTGGACAGAAATACTCAGCCGCGATGAATGCGACGTTCCTTGATGAAAACGGCAAAGCCAAGCCTTTTTATATGGGTTGTTACGGTATCGGAGTTAGTCGTTTGGTTGCCGTTATGATAGAAGCCAGCCATGATGAAAAGGGTTGTATCTGGAAAAAGGAGTGTGCGCCTTTTCATGTCCATATCATAATCTCAAATTTAAAAGATGAGGCGGGAGTAAAATTTGCAAATGAACTTTATAGCGAGCTTAAAAGCTTTGGTATTTCGACTCTGCTTGATGATAGAAATGAGAGATTTGGCGTTAAGATGAGTGAATTTGAACTTATAGGAATTCCTTATGCAGTCGTAATCGGAAAAGGTCTTGAAAGCGGCGAAGTCGAGTTTATAAATCGAGCAAATTTGCAAAAGACTTCCATTGCAAAAGATGAAATTTTAGCAAAGATCAAAGAGGCGTTATGCTAAGATTTCTTTTTATGCCTTATGTCGCGATTGAAGCGATATGCGCTTATTTTTTTATTAGCGAGTATGGATTTTTAACTCTTGTTTTAGAGGTTATCTCTACGGCTGTTTTGGGGATGTTTTTTATGTTTAGAGTTGGATTTTTTCAGCTTTTTTCAAGGATACTGCTTCTTAAGCCGAGCGATCTTTTCGGTGTCTTAGGAATGCCTATAGGCGGATTTTTTCTATTTCTTCCGGGTGTTGCTACGGATACTTTAGGCGTTATTCTTGTGATCTTTGCTCTGTTTTCAAATTTTAAAAATCCATCTTTAAAAAGCGAGCAGAGTAGAGAATTTCGTAGCTATAACAATGAAAGAAGCGGCGAGGAAGGCGAAATAATAGATGTTGAAGTTGTCGAAGAAGAGCGCAAATATAAATAAAGGTAAAAAATGAAAAATTTAAAAATAGCAACCAGAAAAAGTATCCTTGCAATGTGGCAAAGCGAGCATATAAGGGCTAAGATTTTAGAATTTCATAAGGATATAGAGGTAGAGCTTGTAGGCATGAAGACAAAAGGCGACGTTATACTTGATACTCCGCTTGCTAAGATCGGTGGTAAGGGACTTTTTACCAAAGAGCTTGAAGATAGTATGCTAAAAGGCGAAACGCATATCGCGGTTCATAGTCTAAAAGACGTGCCTGTGGCATTTCCTGATGGGCTCGTTCTTGCCGCTATTTGCTCGCGTGAGGATGTGCGAGATGCGATGATAAGCGAAAAATACTCTAAATTTGAAGAGTTGCCTAAGGGTGCCAAAGTAGGAACTACGAGCTTAAGGCGTAAAATGCAGCTTTTAAGAATGCGTCCTGATTTAGAAATCATCTCGCTTCGAGGAAACGTGCAAACTAGACTAAGAAAGCTAAAAGAGGGCGAATTTGACGCGATTATCCTAGCAATGGCGGGCATAAATCGCCTAAATTTAAAAGAAGAGGTAAAATTTATCTATCCGTTTGAACTAGATCAGATGATACCTGCGATGGGGCAGGGTGCGCTTGGGATAGAGGCTGTAGAAAACGAGGAAATTTTAAAAGCCATAGAGTTTTTGCGTGACGAAAGAGCCGTTATAGAGACAACCGTAGAGCGCGACTTCGTAACGCTGCTTGAGGGCGGTTGTCAAGTGCCTATCGGCATAAATGCAAAGCTTGATAAAGAACAAATTTGTATAAATGCGATCGTGGGACTTCCTGACGGAAGCGAAGTTTTACAAAAGAGCTTAACCGTGGCAAAGAGCGAATTTGCAACTGCCGGCAAAGAACTTGCGCGCGAATTTATCTCTAAGGGTGCCAAGGAGCTTTTAAGGCGAGCCGAAGAGATGGCAAACGAGGCATGAGAGCGCTTACGGCTCTTGGCTTAAGCTTTGCTATTGCTTTTGGAAGTTCAAATGTAGATATCATAAAAGAGCTTTTTACAAATCCGAATTTTGATAAAGCTAAGCATTTTAGAGGCGAAGCCGCTAGGCGAAATCATGATTTTAATATTAAAGGTTTTTATATAACCGAGATAACTCCTCTTGGCAGAGGTTATGAATTTGATGTTTTTAGAGTTAGTTTAAGCTCAAATGATGGCAACGAGCATTTTGATCTTTATGTTTATATGATTGAAGACGGAATTTATGCAGTTAGATCGCTGGCGATGACAGGCGTTATAAAAGATCTGATTTATCACTATGAAAAGATTAGTGATAAGCAGAGGAAAGATCTTGATCTTGAAAATTTAAAACTTACCGTGGCAAAAGACAGTGAGCTTATCAAATTCGGCAAAGAAAATTTGCATAAATTTGAGCGAATTTTTGAAATTTACGGCTCAAATTTTTCAGACAAAAACGATCAAATAGAGCGAATTTTGAAATCCTTACATCTATCGCATATAGAAAATAACGACAATATCTTTACGATAGTAGTCGGCGGTATGGTTGATAATATAGTCGGATTTTTTAGAGTAGAAAAAGAAGAAGATGCTCCTCTTATGCATGAAAATCTCTATATAATGATAGAAAAGATTGCTCCCAAATGGTATCTTTTTAAGATGACATAAAACGAAACAAGGAAAATTTATGCAAAAGTATATTGATTTATTAAAGCAGCATGATCTCTTAAAAATCATTGATAAACCCGTAGATATACACCTTGAGATAGCACATGCAAGTTATATCGAGGTTAAAAAGCCTGATAGCAAGGCGTTGCTTTTTACGAATCCCGTTTGTAAAAAATCGGGTCGTAAATTTGCTCCCGTACTTACAAATATATTTGGAAGTTTTGAAGCGACCAAGCTTATAATGGGAGTAGATCCTGATGAAGTGGCTAAGGAAATTTCAAATCTTTTAAAGCCAAAAAAGCCAAAGGGTTTTGCACAAAAGCTAAATTTCATGAGCTATCTTTTTGGTTTAAGAAATGTATTTACAAAGCGCATAAAAGGCGAAGGTGAGTGCCAGCAGGTGAAATTCAAAGGCGATGAGGTTGATCTCTTTAGTTTGCCTGTGCTTAAGACTTGGGAGCTTGACGGAGGCGCGTTTATCACGATGGGGCAAGTTTATACTCAAAGCCTTGATGGAGAGCTTGCGAATTTGGGCATGTATCGCTTGCAAATTTACGATAAAAATCGCCTTGGAATGCATTGGCAGATACATAAAGACGGCGCAAATTTCTTTAACGAGTATAAGCGTGCTGGCAAGAAGATGCCCGTATCCGTAGCGATCGGCGGTGATCCGCTTTATATCTGGTGCGGTCAGGCTCCTCTTCCAAAAGGCATTTTTGAGCTGCTTCTTTACGGCTTTATTAGAAAAAGCCCTGCTAAGCTTGTAAAATCGCTTACAAATGAAATTTACGTTCCGCATGATGTGGATTTTGTTATCGAAGGATTTGTTGATACCTCTAAAACCGAGCTTGAAGGACCTTTTGGCGATCATACGGGCTTTTATACGCCAATTGAGCCTTTTCCCGTGATGGATGTTACGGCGATTACGCATAAGCGAGAGCCGATTTTTCATGCGACCGTTGTGGGTAAGCCGCCGCTTGAAGATAAATATATGGGCTGGGCTACGGGGCGAATTTTCTTACCGCTTCTTCAGACTACCGTGCCTGAGCTGATTGATTATGATATGCCTGAAAACGGAGTGTTTCACAACCTTATCCTAGCAAAGCTTGAGACACTATATCCGGGGCATGCTAAGCAGGCTATGCATGCATTCTGGGGCGTTGGACAGATGAGCTTTGTCAAGCATGCGGTGTTTGTTGATGAGAGTGCACCAAATACTAGCGAGTATGATAAATTTACCGACTATATTTTAAACAGATTTGGAGTAAAAGGGCTTTTGATAACAGAAGGAGTTTGTGATCAGCTTGACCATGCCAGTCCAAATTCTTGCTATGGAGGTAAGCTTGGTATAGATGCGACTGCGGACTTTAGCGAAGGTGAGGTGGAAATTTTAGCCGATGATACTTTGTTTGAGAAATTTAAAGAGATTGATGAGGATGTTCTTGAGGTTAAGCAGTTTAAAACCGATACCAAATCTCCTATCTGCGTTATTAAATACAATAAAAAACGCCCTTTAAAAGAGACGCTTGATAAATTTATGCAGCTTAAACAGTACTTTAAAATAGTTGTTTTCGTAGGGGCTGAAAACTATCTTGAAAATCCATATATGCTCGTTTGGAGAGTTACTAATAACATAGACGCTATGCGCGATATATACATAAAACAAAGCGTGGTTTTTGTAGATGCTACGCAAAAAGGGGTTGAGGATGGCTATGATAGAGGGTGGCCAAAGCAGACTGATTGCACTCCTGAAGTCGTAAGAAGCCTCATTGAGCGCGGTATCGTTGAAAACGATGAGAATCTATTTAAAAAATTTGAGATATTTGGATAGATTACGCCCTTGCCCGAATTTGATTGAGTAAATTTGTTAAATTCGGGCGTAAAATTTTATATTTTTATTTTTTACAATTCTTTTTGCTATAAGATATCCTACTAAAATGTTACTAATTAACAATAATTTTTATATAGATTGAGTAAATTCTTAACTAATACGCATTTAAAATTATCATAATGGGATCAAAAATACTCATTTGCTCTTAAATTTGTAATATAATGTAACACATAAATTATTAAGGAGTAAAAATGAAAAAAATAACTACTTTAGCACTATCCTTGGCGGCTATCAGTTCGTTCGGCTTTGCAAAAGAGATAACCATAGCTGCGGTTATGCCGGTAACCGGTGCTGTTGCCGCTTATGGACAGACGGCTTACGAGGGAGTAACCTTGGCAAATAAAATGCGCCCGACCCTAAAAAACGGCGATACGATCAAGGTTGTTTTGCTTGATACAAGAGGCGAGAAGGTTGAGACTTCAAACGCCACCACAAGGGCTATCTCGCAAAATAAAGCTGTAGGTATCATCGGCGAGCTAATCACCGCTAACACCATGCAGGTAATGGCGATATCTGATAAAAACAAAATTCCCGTAATAGCGCCTGCTGCGACATCGGACAAGCTTCTTGATAATGTGAAATTTGGTAGCAGAGTTTGCTTTATGGATTCGTTTCAAGGCAAGGCTGCGGCTGAATTTGCGGCAAAGGATCTAGGATATAAAACTGCAGTTATCGTCGTGGATCAAGCTCAGGTGTATTCTCTTGGGCTTGCTAAGACGTTTGAGGCTGAATTTACCAAAAACGGCGGCAAGGTTTTAACAAAGCTTAGAATAAGCTCCGGAGATAAGGACTTTAAGGCGATAGTTTCACAGATAAAAAGCCAAAATCCAGACTTTGTCTATGTGCCTACGTATCATCCGGAAGCGGCTTTGCTAGCGCGCCAAGCCAAGCAAATAAATTTAAATAAACCTATGCTTGGATCAGACGGTGTGGCAAATCCAACCTTCATAGAGCTTGGCGGAGATTCGGTAGACGGATTTATCTTTAGCGATTCGTTTGACGCTTCAAATCCTCCTACAGAGCTTTCAAAGAAATTTTTAGACGAGTATGAAAAAGATAAAGGTACAAGAGATATAGCGGGCTTTACGGCTCTTGGAGCGGACGCTTATTTTGTAATGGTTGAGGCTATGGATAAGTGCGCAGATCCTAGCGATTCGGTTTGTGTAAACGATCAAATTCACCAAACTAAAGAATTTTCAGGCGTTTCGGGTGTAATTAGTATAGACTCTAAGGGAAATGCCATCCGCTCTGTCGTAATGAAAGAGATAGTTGGCGGCAAACCGACGTTTAAAGCAAACGTTAATCCTTAAAATTTAAATACTTTAAACTCGGAGTGATGATGGAATTTTCACTATTTTTACAAAATATGGTGAACGGTTTTAGCCTTGGTAGTATGTATGCACTTATTGCCATAGGCTATACTATGGTTTATGGGGTTTTAAGGCTTATAAATTTCGCTCACGGCGATATCATGATGGTAGGGGCTTATGTCTGCTTTTTTGGTATGGTTTCTTTAAATTTGCCATTTATCGCGGCGGTTGTCTTTGCCGTAACCATATGCGCAGCCCTTGGTATCATAACGGACACGATAGCTTATAAGCCGCTTCGTAAAGCGCCTAGAATTTCGCTACTCATTACCGCGATTGGCATTAGTTTTTTACTTGAAAATCTATTTAACGTTATTTTTGGTAGCGAGGCTAAAGCCTTTGTCATACCGCAATATCTGCAAAAAGTCTTAACGTTTGGAGATATTACTTTGGCTATGAGCGCGGTTTTTGTTCCTATCATCACTCTTGTTTTATTGGTTATTACGCTTTTTATACTTTACCGCACCAAATACGGAATGGCGATAAGAGCGCTTGCCTTTGATATCCATACCGTAAATTTAATGGGAATAGACGCAAATTTGATTATTGCGATAGTATTTGCGCTTGGTTCTATGCTTGCAGCTATCGGTGGCGTGTTTTGGTCGCTAAATTACCCGTCTATCGAGCCTATGATGGGAGTTTTGATAGGTCTTAAAGCCTTTGCCGCAGCCGTTCTTGGAGGCATAGGATCGGTTGGCGGAGCCGTGCTTGGAGGATTTATCATAGGATTTACGGAAGTTGTCGTAGTATCTTTAAGTCCTGAATTTTCAGGCTTTAAAGATGCTTTTGCTTTTATATTTTTGATTCTTATACTTATATTTAAGCCTACGGGAATTTTAGGCTATGACTTTGAAAAGAGTAGGTTTTAGATGAGAGTTCCTAAGATTACGCATATCATATTTTTTGCTTTGGCTGTGGGTTTTTTGGTTATATCTCATTATATTTTTGATGATTACTCTTTGAGGGTTTTAAACAATATCGCCATTTTTATTATCTTGGCGGTTAGTTACAACCTTATAAACGGCGTTACAGGACAGTTTTCGCTTGAGCCAAATGGCTTTGTGGCGGTTGGAGCTTATGTGGCTGCTCTTATACTTCTTGATGCGGACGCTAAAAACTATCAGTTTGATCTTGAAAGTCCTGCAGCATTTGTCCTTTGGCTTCACTCGTCAAATTTCTTGCTAGCTCTTCTTGCCGCAGGAGTTTGTGCTACTATACTTGCTTTGGTTCTTTCCTTTCCGGTATTTCGCGTAAGGGGCGATTATCTAGCTATTGTTACGCTTGGCTTTGGTTTTATTATTAAAATTTTAGCCATCAACTATCCGTCCATCACAAACGGATCACTTGGACTTAGCTCCATACCTCAGCACGCTACGCTTTATTATACGGGTGGGATTGCTATTATTAGCGTTATTATGGTGCTAAATATAGTTTATTCGAAATTCGGTCGCGCGATGAAAGCCGTAAGAGATGACGAGGATGCGGCACTTGCTATGGGTGTAAATACCTTTGCCGTTAAGACTACCGCTTTTAGCACCTCGGCGTTTTTAGAAGGTGTCGGCGGAGGGCTTTGGGCGTGCTCGTTTGCCTCTATCGTGCCGAATGAGTTTGATTTTTATCTAACTTTCCAGCTGCTTATTATCATCGTTCTTGGCGGACTTGGCTCTATGACGGGAGCTATTTTAGGCACTATCTTGGTGATAGGAGGCGGAGAGTGGCTTAGATTTTTAGATGAGCCGATAAGCATGTTTGGTCATACATTTGATGCGATGCCTGGGCTTAGAATGATTGTGTTTTCGGTTATACTTATACTTGTTATGCTGTTTGCAAGAGAGGGAATTTTTGGCAAAAGAGAGCTAACGGATGTAGCTAGATCGGCTATCAAAAGGCTTAAACGATGATTTTAGAGCTAAAAAATATCAGTAAGAAATTTGGCGGAGTAACTGCTATAAACGACACAAGTTTTCATGTAAACGAAAGTGAAATTTTTGGTCTTATAGGTCCAAACGGTGCTGGTAAGACGACTATCTTTAATATCATCACGGGCAATTACGAACCAAGCGGCGGAGAGGTTAAATTTAACGGCGTTACGCTAAACGGCAAAAAGCCAAACGTTATCGTTAGGCACGGCATAGCAAGGACATTTCAAAATATCCGCCTTTTTAGCTCTATGAGCGTGCTTGAAAACGTCTTAATCGGACTTGATGGACATATAAAATATAGCTTTATCGAGAGTATTTTGCACATGGGACGCTTTCATAAAGAGGAGCGAATCGCACGCGAAAAAGCCATGGATATACTTAACGAGCTAAATTTAAGCGGTTATGCGAACGAGCCTGCTACAAGCTTAAGTTACGGGGTTCAAAGGAAGGTCGAGATAGCTAGAGCTATGGCGACAAATCCCAAGCTCTTGCTGCTAGATGAACCTGCAGCAGGCATGAATCCTATAGAGACCGAAGATCTTGCTGAGCTTATCTTTATGCTTAGGGAAAAATACAAGCTTAGTATTTTACTTATAGAGCATGACATGAAGTTTGTTAATCGCCTTTGCGAGCGCGTTTTGGTACTTGATTACGGTAAGGTAATTTTTGAGGGTAAGCCAAGCGACGCCGTGCGTAACGAAAAGGTCGTATCTGCTTATTTGGGAGATTTTATTCAATGATTAGCGTTAAAGATTTGCACGTTTATTACGGACTTATAGAAGCTGTTAAAGGGATAGATTTTGAGGTTAAAACAGGTGATATCGTCTCTCTTATCGGCTCAAATGGTGCTGGTAAAACCTCTACTTTAAACGCGCTTTTAAACAGCGTTAAAAAGACAGGCGAGATAAATTTCTTGGGTTATGATACAAGAAGGCACAAGACTCATACTCTTGTTAGGCACGGCATAGCGCTGGTTCCTGAAGGTAGGAGAGTGTTTATAAATTTGACGGTTGATGAAAATTTACGTATGGGCGCTTTTAATAACGACGAAAACTACGAGCACTTACGCTCTCAAATGTATAGACTATTTCCTCGCTTGGCGGATAAAAAGCAGCAACTTGCAGGAACTTTAAGCGGCGGAGAGGCGCAGATGCTGGCCATCTCACGTGCGCTAATGAGTGAGCCTAAGCTACTTATGCTTGATGAACCTAGCCTTGGGCTTGCGCCAAAGATAGTAGGAGAGGTCTTTAATACCATAGTTAGGCTAAAAGAGGAGGGTATAACCATACTTTTAGTCGAGCAAAACGCCTTTGCAGCACTTAAGATAAGCGACTACGCATACGTGCTTGAAAACGGAAAAATCGCTATGCAAGGTGTTGCAAAAGATATGATAGGCAATGATGAGATCAGGCGCAAATATCTTGGGGCTTAAATTCGGTGTTTAAATTTAAAGAGATCTTTTGCAAATAGACTTAAAAACTATCGTTATCGCTATACTAGTTTTAATCCTGATAGCTCTTTTAATAAGGCTTTCGCGAAAAACAAAGATCAAACAAACTCGCTATAAAAGCGATAGTGGCGACATGGTAAAGAGTAGGGCGGAGCTGGTTATCGCAAACTGGCTCTTTTATCGCAGAGTGAAATTTATCTACGAGAAAAAGGCGAATGCAAATCAGCGAGTGATTAGCGATTTTTATCTGGTTGATTATGATGTTTATATCGAATTTTGGGGGCTTGAAACGCCTGCTTATCTTAAGCGTAAGAAAAAGAAGATTAAAATTTACAAGAAAAACCGCCTTAAGTTAATTGAGATGAACGACGATAGCCTAAGGGATCTTAATCAATTTTTTCAAATAGAATTTGCCAAATTTAACATTAAGTATATAAATTTGGCAAAGTAAAATAGTGTCTAAGAAAATTTAGACTCGTCTTTGATGTCTTTCCACAAGCTATGTCTGTGTTTGGCGTATTTTGCATCTATTTTACCGCTAAACATACCGCTTAAAAGTGGGCGATTTGCTTTTGGAATGAAAGCCAATAGATGAGCTATTATAAATAGAATTATTAAAATTAGCCCTAAATTGTGAAGCAGTGCTACCCATAGGTAAAGATCGTTTGAGATATCAAATCCGAGTATATTTTTATACGATTTTATCATGCCCGTAACTATTAAAAGCGCTATTATAAGCACTCCGCCAAGATATGCTATGCGCTGTTCAGGTAGATATTTATCGCTTGCAGGCTCGTCCGAACCCGTAATCATCGCTTTTATCACAAGAAAGCTGTTTTTGATATCTCCTTTTTTTGGAAATATATCAAATTCGCGCTTCATAGAGTGATATATCACGTGATAAAATGCAAAAAATATAAGCGCCACTGAGAACATATAGTGTAGGCTTAGTGTGAAAAAATACTCTCCACTCCATTCAAAAATTTTGGTTATGTTGTATCTTTTTGCTACCGGCATTTGTAAAATTCCGGTTACTATCAGTCCAAATATACTTATAGCTATTCCCCAATGTATAACGCGGTTTTGCAAGCTCTGTCTCTTTATCTTTTGTTTATTGGCATTTGATCTCATTTTTTCTCTTTTATACTCTTTATGACGGCTATGCTCGCAGCACCAAATGCTGCAATAGGAGTTACTAGAGTTGCAGCTGCTAGAAATTGCGATTTTTCCATAGGGTTTAGATGATTTTTCATATCCATTATTCCCATTTTTGGCTTGTTCTCATATTTTTTGGATATTGCGTTATCAATTTTATTAAAATCAACAGAGCTTACATAAATGGTTGATGTGCCGCCATTTTCATCCATACCGTATATAAAGCGAGTTTTTTTCATCTCGTTTGCAATGGCGAAAATTTCATCTCGCTTTCCGAATTTTATAGCGTTTTTAGGACAGGCGATCTCGCATGCCGGATTTTTGTTCTGTTCTAGCAGTTCCTTGCACATATCGCACTTAAACATCACTCCACCGCCTGCTAGTTTTGGCATAACTTTTAGATATATTCCCACTCCTGCTTGCCTTTGAGGCACGCCCCACGGACAAGCATCCCTACACTTTGCGCCACCCACGCAAAAATCTTTGTCTATATCCACCGCACCCTCTTTGCTCTTACTTATAACGCCAAAAGGGCAGATTTTTTGACAGGGAGGATGATCGCAGTGCATGCAGCGTCTAGGGATATAAAGCGTTTTTCCATCTACTTCTAGTTTTTCTATATATGTGAAGTTATATGGAGTAAGCCTTGAGATATTATCCTTTTGTTTTGAGTAGTCCTCATGCTTAGTCTGCGGCCAGTAGTCCATGATCGGCTCTTTTGGAACCGGAAATATAGGCTCATTTTTGATTTTACAGGCTTTTACGCATAGAGGCATAGTCTCGTTTACGCAACCGTCGCAAAGATCTACGTCTATTATGCTGGCTATTTGTTTATCACTCAAGGCTTTAGCCTCGGCGACAGTCGCTCCAAGCGCAGAAACAGCGCTAAATTTGAAGAAATTTCGTCTATTCATCGCTAATCCTTTTTGTTTATGATACTAACATGCTTGGAATTTGTCAGTGATAATGTTACGAAAAGCGACTTGTATAAAACTATGATTTTAAATTTAGACCAATCTTACTTTTAGCTTATGATTTTTTATACTTATTGGAATTTCGCCGTTTGCTAGGCTTACAAGCTCGGCTGTGCGTAGGATATAAAATTTTTCCAAGCTTCTACCGATTGATTTTTGCAGTTTGTTTGAAAGCGTATCAAACATATAAAAGGCTTGTTCGTTATCAACCAGTAAAAAATCAGCTCCGCTATCAAACGCGTCAAATAAAATTTTGCCGGCAAGTTTAAAGGCAAGCTCGTCATTTAGTCCGATCAATTCAAATCCGCAAGGCAAATTTTGGCTATCGGTGCTGATAAATTTTGCCTTTAGACTTCTTATCTCGTCCGAAATTTCACCGTAGCTTGCGATTGTAAAATCCTTAAAATCATGTTTGAAATTTAGTTTTTCTATTTTCATTTCAGCACTCAGAGCAGGCAGTTTTCTTTCGGGCTCTTTTAAATTTGATTTTATGAATTCTAAAGCCCCTTTGTAAATTTCATCATTCCAAAATATCCGCTCTTTTAAATCTCCCGCTATCCATACGCCAAATTTGCTATCGCTTACGACGGCTAAAATTTCATCTTTTTTATCAGGATATTTTTCGCATAGAAATTTAGCAAATATTATCGTGCTTGAGCCTATGAAATTTGGCTCAAATTCACTCATAAATCCTGCATAAAAATACGGCTTTAGGTTCTCGTAAAATTTAGTATCCTCTTTTGTATAAAATTTACTAAATAGCTTGATTTTCCCCATAAAGTCGTCATCGTTTATGATGAGATCTTTTACCGCTCTTTTTGTGCTTAAAGGCTCTATGATAAGAGTGCTCTCAAAGCGGTTTAAGATTAGATCAAAGTTCGTATCTAGGCTAACTACTACGCCGTTTATCTTTACAAATTTAACCCCTTCAAAATCAAAATACGGATCGTTTTTTTTAATATCCTCTAGTAAATCTTGTAAGTTTTTAAAGTTGTAGTTTTCAAAAAAATATGGTTTGTGGTATCTTAATACATCGTTTTTGGCGTTAAATCTAAAAATTCTCACTTCAAGCATCTGCCGTCCTTTTAAGGGTAGTTTATAAAATTTTAGCTTAACTAACGTTTGAAGTAGTTTTTAACGTCAAATTTTATAAAATGTGGCATGGATAAAGAACAGCTGATAATCGATAAATTTAGCAACTCATTTATAGGCGATGACGGTGCGGTTGCGGGAAAATGGGTCTATAGTAAGGATCTGTTTTACGAAAATACGCACTTTAAGAGATCTTGGCTTAGCCTTGATGAGGTTTCTTACAAGGCGATGATCGTAAATATCTCAGACGCTATCGTTATGAATGCGGTTCCTAAATACGCGCTTTTGGGGCTTGGACTTCCTAAGGACATAAAGCCCGCTGAAATTTCTTTGCTTAAATCAGGTATCCAAAAGGCGTGCGATGAGTTTGGATTAACGATAATAGGCGGCGATACGATAAGTAGCGATAAAATCTTTATAAGCGTAACCGTTGTTTCAATAATTTACGATAAGCCTATCTTTAGAAATGGCGCAAAAAAAGGCGATTTTATAGCTTATACGGGAAAGCTTGGAGAGAGTTTAAAGGGATTAAAAGCTTTGATGAACGGCGGAGCGGTAAGTAGAAATTCTCGCTTTAAAAGACCGATTTTAAGGGATAAATTCTTTTATTCGGCTAGCAGGTTTATAAATTCCGCTATGGATATTAGTGACGGGCTTGGTGCGGATTTGATTAAGCTTTGCAAGTCAAGCGGTTGTGCGGTAAAATTTATCAAGCAAATCCCTAAAAATCAAATGCTAAGCGGCGAAGAGTACGAAGTGCTTTTTACGTTTAGCAAAAAAAATTTGCACAGGATCAAAAACGAAGCCAAAAAAGCTCGCGTAAAAATAAATATTTTTGGAAAAATCACAAAAGGAAGATACAAAACCCATGCAAGACAACACCACTTTTAAGCCCTTATACGCACTCGCTCACACTCCTATAAACGCTTACTTTAGCAAGAATTCGGATGATTTTGTAGTGCGTGAAATACCGCTTTACGAATTTAGCGGAGACGGCGAGCATCTTATTGTTGAAATTTCCAAAAAAGATATGACGACACAAGAAGCCCTAAAAGCTTTAAGCGACTTTACGGGCGTTAAGATAAAAGAATTTGGCTATGCGGGGCTTAAGGATAAGCAGGGAATGACTACTCAGTTTATCTCTATGCCGCGTAAATTTGAGGCGAATTTGGCAAATTTTAGCCACGATAAAATGAAAATTCTAAACATGAACGCTCATAACAATAAACTAAGAATAGGTCATTTAAAGGGCAATAGTTTTTTTATCCGTCTTAAAAAGGTCCTTGCAACCGATGCTCTTAAGCTTGAGCAGGCTATTAAGAAGCTAGATGAGATCGGATATCCGAACTATTTTGGCTATCAGAGGTTTGGCAAATTTGGCGATAATGCAGCTAGCGGATTTGAAATTTTAAAGCACGGAACTCTAAACGGCAAAAAGCTTAAAAATCCAAAAATGAGCGAGTTTTTAATCTCCGCTTATCAAAGCGATCTTTTTAACCGCTGGCTTAGTAAGCGTATCGAAATTTCGCGATTTGCAGATGAATTTAGCGCAAAAGAGTTGGGTGAAATTTATAAATTTATGAGTGCGGACGAGATAAGAGAGTTAAAGAGTCAAAAGCAGTTTTTTAAGCTGATTCGTGGCGAAGTTTTGGGTCATTATCCTTTTGGTAAGTATTTTTTGTGTGAGGATTTGCAAAGCGAGGTTGAGAAATTTAATCTCAAAGATAGAACCAGCTGCGGGCTTATCGTGGGAAGTAGGGCGTATAAAAGCGAGGGGCTTGCTAAAAAGATAGAGGATGATATCTTTAGCGAGGCAAGTGAATTTGAAGCAAAAATGAGCGGGAGTAGGCGTTTTGCTTGGAGCTATCTTGAAAATGTTCAATATAAATACAATCCTGAAAAAGCGCATTTTGGCATAAATTTTACTTTACAAAAGGGCTCTTATGCGACTGTGGTTTTGGAAGAAATTTTGCATAAGGATATTTTCAAATAAGGAGAGAATATGCGATATTTTGTGATTGTTTTAGGATGTTTAGCATGTTTTTTGGGATTTACAAAGGCTTGTGAGTCGCCTCCTGCTGCGGAAGCTTTCGTCTATGAAAATGATATGGATTTAGACGGCGTACTTGATATGAACGAGTGGAAAAATATAAAGAGTATGGATAATTTTAGAGTTAAATTTGAAGATTTTAGCGAAGCGGAGTTTAAAAAATTTGATAAAAACAAAGACGGTAAGCTTGAGTGGGAAAGCGAGCTTGAGGGTAGTATCGAATACATAAAAGATCCTTGCGAGATCAAGGAAGAGCAAGAAAATTTTAAAAAATCAAAAAGCAACCAAAAAGGAAAATCGTGAAAAATATCTTTTTGTGCTCTTATTTTGCAGGAGTCTTTGAGCTCTTTGCGGATAAATTTGACTGCGAGGGAAAGAGTGTTTGCTTCATATCAACGGCTAGTAAATTTGAAGAGGTAAATTTCTACTTAGATGAGGCAAAAGAGTGCTTTAAAAATGCTGGCGTGAAAGTCGATGAGCTTGATATCTCGGTAAGCGACAAGACGGAAATTTTGAAGAAATTTAGCCAAAACGACTTCATCTACGTGTGTGGAGGAAATACTTTTTATCTCTTAAGCGAGCTTAAAAAATCTGGCATCATGAGCGAGCTAAAGAGCTTTGTAAACAGCGGCAAAATTTATATCGGCGAATCGGCAGGCGGCATAATAACATCGCCTGATATCGAGTATATAGGGCTAATGGATGAAAATTTAGTAGAGCTAAAAGATCTTAGCGCTTTAAATTTAGTTAGCTTTTATACCTTGCCTCACTTGGGCGAATTTCCGTTTGAAGATGCGTGCAGGAGTATAACTGCAAATTTTGGCGAGAAAATAGATCTAAAAGCGATAAATAACTCAGAAGCGATTCTGGTTCGAAGTGAAGAAGCGGTTATTTTAAGCGCAAAGTCGCTATAATCTCATCGGCACGGCAAGTGATTGCTTTTAAATTCCGGTTTAAAAGAGGAAAGTCCGAGCTGCTATAAGACAAAGTCCCATCTAACGGATGGCTAGGGAAACCTAAGGGATAGTGTAACAGAAAGCAGACTGCCGCTTCGGCGGTGATGGTGAAACGGCGGGGTAAGAGCCCACCAGCGCCACGCGAAAGCATGGCGGCTATATAAACCCGACTTGCAGCAAGAAGGGATGGTTTTAGTCTTATGTTAAACCCTTCGCTAGAGCCAAGTTGCGAAATTTGGATTAGATAAATAATCACTCACGACAGAACTCGGCTTATCGCCGTGCCTTTATTTATGCATTTAATCCTACAAATTTAACTATCTTGTGTTTGCAAAGCGTAGCTGTTTCGGATTATTTTTGTATTCCGTGATTTTGAAGAGATTGTTTCCGGCAAGAGCCGGTAAATTTCTGGTTTGAGGTTGTTGCAATCTTTGTAATTTTGAAATTTGCGCTATTTTTGATAGTCAAATTTCAAAAAATATCAATGGAAAAGAGTGTAAGGGCTAACTGGCGCTAAATTGACTCAAATTGCCTTTTACTGCATGTAATTTCTAGCGTCTTTTAGTTTTTTCATCTCCACGCTTAGCTTATCGACTTTGCTTTTAATGATCTCTATGGCGCCTTCGGTTAGAGTTGCAGCCTCGCTGAGCTGTTCTAAAGTTTCAAATTCCTGCGGAAAATTCTCTATCAGCTTTTCCAGACTCGCGACATCGCCGTTACTCACGGCTATCTTAAATTCTTCCAGCCATTTCATCGCTAATTTGTGGCCTCTTTCCACGCTTCAAGAAGTTGCTTGGTAACATTTACAACCTCTTCTAAAATCTTTTCATCGTTTGAGATATTGGCTTGTGAAAGAAGCTGAATTTGCCTCGTATAAAGACCGCTTAGATAGTGCGCCACATCGCCTTGCTCGTAATCAAGCGAATTCAAAAGCTCGATAAAGATAGCGTTTGCTCGGTTGATGAAATAGACCTTTTTTTCGATGTTATTTTCTTGCATCGATTTTTTCGCTCTAAAGATAAATCTTAAAATTCCTTCATACAGCATCTCTATTAGCTTTTGAGGAGACTCAATGCCTCCTACCGCGTTTTGAGAATATGCCGCGTAAGCTGTGTTATTTATCATATTTTTCCTATCTCTTTGCGTTTAGTTCGGCATCGATCATTGATTTAAGCGTCGAGAATTGATTTTGCAAGTTGCTAATCATTTTGTCATAAGCTAAAAATCTCTCCGCCATCATGTCGTATTTGGTATTTAGATCAGTTACGGCACGTTTTTTGTCTTCTCCAAGCTTCTCTTTTTCTTCATTTAAATTTTTAGCAAAGATGCTTAGTGAGCCTTTTTCTTTGTCGATCATACCTTTTAATTTTATATTTAAATTTGTAAAAATCCCGTCCGTCGTCGTCTTTTTGGCACCTATGTTGCTATTTGCAAGTCCTAGTTTATCAAGGATATTAGGATTGCCTTTTACCTCTATGTTTGTGCCGTCTATGCTTTTTAGCACGATTCTATCTTCGGTTTGATTAAGGCTTGCCTGCATTCCGCTAATGCCTGCTTCATTTATGGCTTTTAAAAGCGCGATTGCGTTTTCTTTTGACGAATTTGACGCAGATGTGGTTAAATTTATCTTTTTACCGTTTATTGTAAAATCTTCATTTGCTATCGTAAGCGCTCCGCTATTTATAGGCTTAGAGCTTCCCGTGATAACTTGAGAGTAGCTTGTCGAGCCTGTAAATAACATCTTGGCTTCGTCTAAATTCTTATCAAGTTTTTCGTTTAGTTTTGAATGTTTTACTTGAAGAAGACCATCTTCGGTAAGCTCAAAGCCAAAATCGGTCAAATTTAGGTTTTTGATTTTGCCGTTAACATTTATAGCTTTGCTTTCAAAAAGAGCTTTGTTTATGGTTGATTTGATACTGGTTATCTCGCTAACGCCTTGAAAAGTGGCTGCATTTTTTGTGTCCTGGTTGTAATCGGTTAGCATAGCAAGAGTATTTATAAGGGAGTTGTAATTTTTTACTACATTATCAATTTCCGTCTTTATGTCTTTATTGTCTTCTTTTATACTAAATGTCGTTTTACCCGTCTCTTTAAGAGTTAAATTTAGTCCTATGTTAAGATCTTTTATATTGTTAGTTGATCTATTTACGGTTATGCCGTTATATGTAAATTCGGCATCCTGAGCGTTTGAAATTTTATTATTTGCTACGTTTGCGCTATCCCAGCCAAGCTCGGTTAGAATTTCGTTTGCATTTGTTAGCGGATTACCGCTGCCGTTATCGGTGCTAAATTCTATCTTGTTTTCAGCACCCGTGTTTTTGGATTGTAAAATCAGCTGATACGGCTTATCTCCGCCCACTTTGAGCACTCTGGCTTGCACTTCGCCGTTTGTGGCGTCGTTTATCTTTGTAGCTAGCTCTTCAAACGAAGTTGATTGTTTTAACTCTATTTTGTATGTATTTGAGCCAAATTTGATAGCAAACGAGCCCTCTTTGCCGACAAAAGACTCGGGAGCCGTAAATTTTTTGCTTTGGTAGATATCTTTTTGTGCAAGTTGTTTTACGTCTATCTCGATATCTTGCAGACCTACGCCGGGATCTGCTTGCAAATCGGCACTCTTTCCGTTTGTGCTAACGTTTCTTTTAAGAAACATCGTTTCATCGCCAAGTGCCGCAACGGAAGACTTAAAAGAGCTTACAAGAGTTTTTATCGCCGAAAGATCTTTTTGTTTGGTTAAGTTTTTCTCTAAATTTTTAGAAATCGGATCTACTAAACCCTTGTGATCGGCGGCCTTTAGCTTATCTATAACCTCTTGGGTTAAAACGCTACTTCCAAGACCTAGTGAAGATATCTTACCTAATGCCATTTTTAACTCTCCTTGTCGAATAATACCCCGACAGCCTCCCTGAAGTATTCGCTTAGTTTCATTACTTGCTCGCTTGGGATTTTTCTTATAACTTCACCCGTTTTTACTTCCATTACATTCACATATAGCGAATTTATCTTGTCGTTATATGCAAAGCGAACATTGGTATCAAGGGCTTCCATCTGTCTGTTTAATTTTTCGGTCGCTTCGTTTAATTTTTTTGCTAAATCTTCGTTGTCTATGCTTAAATTATTTTGCGCACTGTTTTGTTGTAAGTGAGTTTGCTCAACTTCCCTTGTTTGAGTATGCGCTTGAGCGTTGCTAGGATGCGCTACCGTGTTCATTTGCTGGCTAGCGACTTTAAAAATTTCCATCTTTTCTCCTTTAAAGATTGCCGTTTTAATCAATATTATTCCCCTACATCGTCATAATTTCAAATTTCTTTATACCATAAATTCTCTCTTTGAATTAATTAAAATTTACGCTTAAATTTGCTAATATTTCTTACTTTTTAAAAGGAAATTCGGTATGAAAATCTCATTTGATTGCGATTGTATATTGCTTCAAAACTCTCTTGAACTGTTTTTAAAAGATTTTATTGCGCATAAAAAAGATTGCGATTTTATAATTTCTGACAGAAAGATAGATAGTAAAAAACCTGTTTTTATAATCGCTGCAAATTCCGCTCATCTTCAAATTCCTTTTAGTAAAGAGACTCTTTTAAATACGCTTGAAGAGTTTTATTCCGCTATCCAAATTCCAAAAGCAAGCTTTAAGATAGAGCAAAAAGATGAAAATTTAGCCCTTGAAGAGGCTATTTCAAATTTGGTGGAAAAATTTAAAAAAGATCTCATAGCTCTTATAAAGTCGTACTTATGAAAAGGCTTTTTACAACTATTTCAAGCGGTAAATTTAAAGGTAAAAAACTAGCCTTGCCTTCTCTTACTACCACAAGAAGCACAAAAAATATAGTAAAAGGCTCTTTTTTTGACAGCTTCAGATATGATTTGCGGGGTAAAATTTTCATCGAAGCTTTTGGCGGAAGTGCGCTTATGGCATGCGAAGCGCTTAGTAACGAGGCTAAAAAAGCTTATGCTATAGAGCTTAATAAAGCAGCCTTTAAGATAGCTTACGAAAATGCAAAAAGTATCGATGAGCTAAATTTGCGCGTGCTAAACGGAGATACCTTTAAGCTCACGCCTGAAATTTTAAGAAGCGAAAATTTTGGCGAAAAAAGCGTTATCTTATATCTTGATCCGCCTTTTGATATAAGAGAGGGCTTTAAGGAAATTTATGAAAAGTGCTTAAATTTGATATCAAATTTAGACGAAAAGCAAATTTTTTTAATCGCAATAGAGCATGCAAGTTCTTACGCCCTGCCTGAAAATATCGGCAAATTTTTGCTTATAAAAACTAAAAAATTCGGAAACACCTCCTTAAGCTACTACTCGTAAATTTGGAATGCTTCTTGCTTTATTTTAGGCAAATAAACTAAAAGGACGGCTATGAAGCTAGCTTCATCACTGATTGCTGCGTGTATACTTGGCGTATTTGCAAATGCGGCTCAGATAAAAGATATCGCAAATGTCGTAGGAGTTAGAGAAAACCAACTTATAGGATACGGACTTGTAGTGGGACTTAACGGCTCGGGCGACGGCTCAAGCTCTGAATTTACTATCCAATCCCTTTCAAACATGCTTCAAAGCGTAAATGTAAAAATCGATCCAAACGATATAAAATCAAAAAATACCGCAGCCGTTATGGTTACGGCTAAGCTTCCCGCTTTTGCAAGACAGGGTGATAAGCTTGATGTGGTGATATCCTCAATCGGCGATGCCAAAAGTCTACAAGGCGGTACGCTTCTTATGACCCCTTTAAAGGGCGTTGACGGCGATATATACGCGCTTGCTCAAGGCTCGCTTACCATAGGCGGAAAAAGTGCAAGCAGAAATAGCGGCAATCACGCAACCGCGGGAACGGTATTTGGCGGAGCTTTTGTGGAGCGCGAGATAGTGTATGATATCTACAATCAAGAGGCTATAAATTTAAGCCTTAAAGAGTCAAACTTTGGAATTGCTTCAAATATCCAAAACGCTATAAATTTGCATGTGGGAGGCAATGTAGCCGTGGCTATCGATCCAAGAACGGTTAGAGTCAGTAAGCCTGAAAATGCCAGTATGGTTGAGTTTCTGGCGGGAATTTTAGAGATAGATGTTGATTATAAAGCGCTTGATAAGATAATAATAGACGAGCGCACGGGCACGATAGTAAGCGGCGTAAATATCACCGTTGATCCCGTCGTAATCACGCATAAAGATATCACGATAAAGATCGAGCCAAACTCTTATGAAGACGGCGAGCGCGCTATAGATATCAAAGACAACACGGCGATAGATCCGGTGGCAAATTTGATAAAAGTAAGCGGAGAGCGCACCACCGTAGCAAGCGTAGCAAGAGCTCTAAATAAACTTGGAGCAAGCCCAAGCGACATCATCGCGATAATTGAAAATTTAAAGCGAGTCGGCGCTATACATGTTGATTTGGAGATCATATAATGAACGTTGATAATCACTTAGCTATAAACGCATATAACAGTATCTCGACAAATTCTATCACGAATAAAGCAGGCAGAAGCGAAGAGGAAAACGATAAGCTCTTAAGAGAGCAAACAGATGCTTTTGAGGCGTTTTTGGTTAAAAGCGTGCTTGATATTGCGCTTAAAGATGAAAATCCGCTCTTTCCAAAGGATGCTGGAGATAAAATTTACTCATCTATGTATAACGACACGATGAGCAGGGCTTTGAGCGGAAATTTAGGCTTTAGTGAGCTACTTTATAATTTTTTAAAGGAAAGGGCTTAAGAAAATTTTATTTATGCCGATTTGGTAATCAAATGTTTAAAAAGGCATAACAATGATATCGACACTCGGTTCAAAATTTGGGCTTAGCCCTCAGCAAATTTCACGAAATGAAGTTAAAAAAAGTGAAGTTAGCGAAGAGATTAAAAACACACAGGATAAAAGCGAAAGCAAGGTAGCGAAAATTTCGCAAGCGATAGCCGACGGAACTTACAAGATAGATCTTTCAAAAACCGCGCGCGCAATTGCCGATGAGATTATGTAGCATGAATTTGTCCTTTGTGTGAATTTGCAGAAAGGACAAATATGCTTAAAACTTATTTAAATGACGCGATTGGCGTGCTTGATGAACTTATTAAAACTACAAATTCTGATATCGAAAATATCAAAGAGGCAAAACACTCCGCCGTTGAAGAGAGTGTGAAGCTAAAAAACGACCTCATAAAAAAATTTGAAAACACAAAATCACTACTTGACAAAGAGCTTTTAAGAATTTCAAAAGAGCAAAACAGCTCTGATTTAGCAAGCATACTTGACGATGAAGTAAAGGCAAATTTAGTCAATATGAGAAGCAAGCTTGAAGAGCTTCATCTAAAAAACAAAGAGTATGCAAGATACGTAGTAACGGTTAAAGAATTTTTTGACAGTTTAGTTAAAGATATGTTTAAAGACGCAAAAGACGATAGCGGCTACGCAAAGGCTACTCCTACGCCTGAGACGCTACTAAAAACAAGGGTTTAAAATGGCTAATATATTTTCTTCGCTAGGAATCGGTATAAGCGGGCTTGATGCTGCCCAGATGCAAATTTCAACTACCGGACACAATATCACAAACGCCGATAACGAGCACTACACAAGACAGCGTGTAATCCAATCGGCAAGAGAGCCTGAGCACGGGATGCCCGGTGATATCGGACGAGGCACCAAGGTAGATACTATAGTAAGAATTCATGACGAATTTGTGTTTTCCCGTCTTAGAAGTTCTTCTAGCAATCTTGAATTTTCAGCATATAAAAAGAGAATTTTAGAAGAGATTACTCAGAGATTTCCTGATCTAAAAAGTGTAGGAATAGGGCGAGATATACAAAACTACTTTGATGCTTGGAATAAATTTGCTTCAAATCCTACCGAAGGCTCTCAAAAGATAAATTTGCTAAATGCGGCTGAGACTTTAGCAAAGAGCATTCAAGGCGCATCTGATATGTTGCATAAAATTCAGCAAGATGTAAATTCGCAGATAGAAGTAACGGTAAATGAGATAAACAAATATGCAAAAGAGATAGCCGAGATCAATAAGCAAATTCAGCGCGTGGAGTCAGTAGGCACTACAAGAGCCAATGACTTGCGCGATAAGCGTGATGAGCTTGAGCTTGCCATATCAAAGCTCGTTAATGCAACCGCCTTTAAAGGCGAGCTTCAAGGAAGCGCTTATATAGACCCTACGGTAACGGATATAGGTTCAAAATACAATCTTAACATTTCGGGATTTTCTATAGTGGACGGCGTAAATTTCCATCCGCTTGCGCTTGATAATTCAACCAATAAATTTGACTTTCACAATATCTACTACGAAAGAGAAGACGGCAAACGCGTGGATATGTCCTCTAAGCTTACAGGCGGCAAACTAGGAGCGGCGCTTGATCTAAGAGGAAGATATCTTGGCGAGGGCGGAGAATTTCAAGACGGAATTATTCAAAAATATATTGACAATCTAAACACTTTTGCTAAAGGCTTGATAACCGAGACTAATAACATCTACGCCAAATCAGCCGTAGAAAATATAACAACAGACGAGCTTAGCTTCCTTGAGCCTTCAAGAACGCTTATGAATTTTAACGACGACATCAAGCATGGAAGCTTTGACGTGATAGTTTATAACAATCAAGGTCAAGAGGTAGCCAGAAAAACCATAACCATAGACGCTACTACGACGATGGATGATCCTACTAGAGGCACTTCTATCATCAAAGACTTTAATGCCGATACGGATGATAATAAAGACAATAACATACACAACGACGTAAATGATTATTTTAGGGCTTATTATCAGTATGATCCAGCGACTAAAAAGGGCACATTTGGCGTATCGGCTCTAAGACACTCGGGCGAATACAGTATAGCGTTTGTGGATAAAGGGACAAATTTCCCGGGCATTATCGGCACTAATAAATTTTTCAATGGAAATAGTGCAAAAGATATCGGCGTTAAAACCGAGCTAGTGGAAAATCCGCATAAACTTAAGGGCTACTCAAATCCGACTCCTGGTAATAATGACGTAGCAAACGATATGGTTCAGCTTCAATATAAAAAGATATATTTTTATTCAAACAAGCATGCGGATAAGATCGAGACCATAGAGGGATTTTATCGATTTATCACAACCGATATCGCAAGCCAGACTCAGGGCAACAACTACTTGCATGATACAAACCAAGCGATAAATAAAACCGCCATGAGCGAGCATCAATCAGTTAGTGGCGTAAATTTAAACGAAGAGCTAACCTCTCTTATAAGATTTCAGTCAAGCTACGGTGCGGCAGCTAAGATAATAACTACTGTTGAAAAGATGCTTGATACTCTACTAACGCTTAAACAATGACGGATTTAAAATCTTTACTTGACGCTCATGCGCTTGAGAAAAATACCGATCTGGGGCTTTATTCAGCCTCGGATCCGCTTCAAGCAGCAAGCAAATTTAAAGAGCCTAACATAGCTTTAATATGCGCTTTGTTTGCTTACGGCAATGCAAATTTGATCCTTAAATTTCTAAATTCGCTTGACTTTAGCTTGCTTGATGAGAGTGAAAGCAAGATCGTTTCAAATTTGCAAAATTTCAAATACCGATTTCAAAGCGTTGAAGATGTGAGGCAAATTTTTATCACGCTCTCTCGCCTTAAAAAAGACGGTGATATTGAGGCGATTATCAAAAGCGGCTTTGATAAAAACGGGCTTATGGTTGAGGGCATAAACGAGCTTATCAAATTTATTTACTCTTTAAATTCGTATAGATCCGACGGATATGAATTCTTTTTTGGAAAGAGCTTTGAGAACAAACCAAATTCACCATATAAACGCTACAATATGTTTCTTCGTTGGATGGTAAGAGATAGCGATATCGACCTTGGGCTTTTTAAAAATTTGCCTAAAAGCGAGCTTTTAATCCCTCTTGATGTGCATACTCACCGAGTTTCGCTTGCGCTTAATTTAATAAATCGCAAAAGTTATGATTTTGCCGCTGTTTGTGAGCTTACGAACAGACTAAAAGAGTTTGATCCGCTTGATCCTATACGCTATGATTTTGCACTTTATAGGATAGGGCAGAGCAAAGAGCTTGAGAAAATTTTAAATCCCGAAAAATAATTTAACATATTTAAAACGGCTATTTAACGAAGTTAAAGGAAAAATTAATATTTACTATTAATTTTTATTTACAATGTTTTGATATAGTTACGCATAAATTTTATTTTAAAGGAATTTCATGAAAAAAACTCTTTTACTTAGCGCGTTGCTTGGCACTATGCTATTTGCTCACGAGCATATGCATTTTGACCCTAAAGCTCAAAAACATATCGTTATCCCTATGGAGCAACTTGGTGAAAAAGGCAATACAAACGTAGGCGAAGTTGTAGCTATCGAGACAAACTACGGCGTAGCGTTTTTCCCAAATCTAAAAGGAATCGAGAGCGGTGCTCACGGATTTCACGTTCACATGAATGCAGACTGTGGCGCTACTGAAAAAGGTCTAGGCATGAAAGCCGGCGGTCACTGGGATCCGACAGATACTAAAAAACACTCATTCCCTTGGGATGATATGGGACACAAAGGCGACTTGCCTATCCTTTATGCTGACAAAGACGGTAACGCAGTATATCCTGTACTAGCTCCAAAGATTAAATCGCTTGACGAGCTAAAAGGACACTCACTAATGGTTCACGTTGGCGCAGATAACCACCATGATCATCCAAAACCACTTGGCGGTGGTGGTGCAAGACTGGTTTGCGGCGTTATAAAATAATTTTCTCGGCTCCTTTTTTGGAGCCGCTCTCTTTAAATTTTCTTTCAATTCTTTAAATCACAAAATATCATTAAAATTTAATAAATTTTTTAGTATTATTTTTGCCTATTTTAAATTCAAATTTAAGAAAAATTATGGAATTTGATCTCTTAGCTTATTTTATATTTTTTGGCGCTGCGTTTTTGGGTGGATTTATCGACTCTATTGCCGGCGGAGGCGGACTTATAACTCTTCCTGCTATCATGGCTATGGGAGTGCCGCCTCATCTTGCGCTTGGAACGAACAAGCTTCAAGGATCTTTTGGGAGCTTTACGGCGACTTTAAATTTTACTCGCAAAGGCATGATCGACTATAAAGAGGCGTTTTTAGGCATTATCTTTACTTTTATCGGCGCATGTCTCGGCGCTACTTTAATCTTATTTTTAAATCCAAATTTCTTAAAAGTCGTAATTCCGTTTTTATTAATCGCTATTTTTATCTATACTCTCATCACCCCAAAGATTGGAGATAGCGATAAAAAAGCAAGGATGAATTATAAAATTTTTTACATAGCTTTTGGGCTTTTGCTTGGTTTTTATGACGGTTTTTTCGGGCCCGGAGCCGGTTCGTTTTGGACTTTTGCCATGGTGGCTTTGATAGGACTTAGTATGAAAAAAGCTGTTGCACACACAAAGCTTTTAAATTTCGTTAGCAATATCGTATCTCTAGGCGTTTTTATCATCGGCGGACAAGTTCTTTGGAAAGTTGGGATATTAATGGGAGTAGGGCAAATTTTAGGCTCTTTCATAGGCTCAAATTTAGTCATTAAAAAAGAGGTTAAATTTATAAGAACGATGTTTTTATTTGTGGTTGGAGCCACTATCTTAAAACTTCTTTATGACTATTTCGCTTCTTAAGTTCAAAAATCAAAATAAGTGCTAAAATAGGGCAAAGTTAAAAAACTTTTAACAATAAATTTGCTAAAATCTCAGCAAAATTTATAAATTTAAGGTTAATGCATGAAAGATTTGTTTCTCTTTTCAGGTCTTATTTCACATTCACACTCCTTTACTTATGCGGCGCATTTCTTGCTTGTTACGCTTATTATTTTAGTTGTCGCCAAGCTTGCCACTAAAAATATGCAACTTGTTCCAAGAGGCACTCAGAATGTCGTTGAGGCGTATTTGGAGGGCGTTACAGCTATGGGTAAAGACGTGCTAGGAAGCGAGCAGCTAGCCAGAAAATACCTTCCACTTGTTGCAACTATAGGTTTTGTAGTATTTTTCTCAAACGCTATCGGTATCATTCCCGGCTTTGAGTCGCCTACATCAAGCCTAAATTTGACGCTAACACTTGCGCTTGTCGTGTTTGTTTATTATAACTTTGAAGGTATTAGAAAAAACGGAGTTGTTAAGTATTTTGCGCATTTTATGGGACCTAGCAAGGTTTTAGCGCCACTTATGTTTTTAGTTGAAGTTGTTTCACACCTTTCACGTATAGTTTCTTTATCTTTCCGTCTTTTTGGAAATATCAAGGGTGATGATCTATTTCTTATGGTTATGCTTGCGCTTGCACCTGTCATCGCACCATTTCCTGCGTATGCTCTACTAACGCTTATGGCCGTGCTTCAGACATTTATTTTTATGATGCTTACTTATGTGTATCTTGCGGGCGCTATTTTAATAAGCGACGAACATTAAAATTTAATTTTACCGACTGAAACTACGGTCGGTAAAATTTAAAATTTCTCACTATTTTTATCCTCAAATTTCAAATAAAATCGCTGTTTTTAGATAAGTTAAAAGAAATAATTGCTAAAATAACGCTTAAAATTTGCGCTATAAATTCACGGCGTATTCTTAATAAAAAAGGTTAATTATGTTTGAAGTCGTAATCGGTCTTGAGGTTCATACTCAGCTTAATACAAAAACGAAAATTTTCTGCTCCTGCTCGACAAGTTTTGGCGATGAAGCAAATACTCATGTCTGTCCTGTTTGTCTAGCGCTTCCCGGAGCCTTGCCAGTGCTAAATAAAGAAGCTGTTAGAAAGGCTATAAGCTTTGGTACTGCGGTAAATGCAACTATAAATAAAAAATCGGTTTTTAATAGAAAAAATTACTTTTATCCGGATCTTCCAAAGGCTTATCAAATTTCTCAGTTTGAAGTGCCTATAGTAGAAAATGGCGAGCTTTTTATCGATGTAAATGGCGAGAAAAAGCGCATAGGTATCACCAGAGCCCATCTTGAAGAGGATGCCGGCAAAAACATCCACGAAGGAAGCGTTAGCTTTGTTGATCTTAATAGAGCAGGAACTCCTTTACTTGAGATAGTTAGCGAACCTGATTTAAGAAGTAGCGATGAGGCGGTAGCTTACCTTAAAAAGCTTCATTCTATTTTGAGATTTTTAAACATAAGCGATGCAAATATGCAAGAAGGAAGCTTTCGTTGCGACGCAAACGTAAGCATTAGACCAAAGGGCGATACGAAACTTTACACAAGAGTTGAGATTAAAAACTTAAATTCCTTTAAATTTATTCAAAAAGCTATTGATTACGAAGTGCAGCGCCAAAGTATAGCGTGGGAAGATGGCAAATACGATGAGGAAGTTTATCAAGAAACAAGACTTTTTGATACGGTAAATTTGGTTACAAAATCAATGCGCGGTAAAGAAGATAGCGCCGAGTATAGATACTTCCCCGATCCTGATTTATTGCCCGTAGAAATTCCTGAAGATATGTATAATGAGGCGATCAAAATCCCTGAGCTTGCAGAGCAAAAAGTGGCTAGATATATAAAAGATTACGATATCAAAGAAGACGATGCTAAAAATTTAGTAAGTTCTGCGGAGATGGCAAAGTATTTTGAGGACTTGGTGGGTGCTAACATATCTCCAAAACTCTGCTCGACATGGCTGCTTGTAGAGCTTTTAGGAAGGCTTAAAAACGGCGTTACTATAGAGAACTCTCCTGTAAATAGCGCTAAAATGGCAACTCTTTTAGCTAGGATAGAGGACGGCACTATAAGCGGGAAGGCTGCTAAGGAGATTCTTGATTTTCTTATGGAAAACGATATAAGCGTAGATGATGCGATAGAGAAATTGGGGCTTAAGCAAGTTAGTGATGATGGAGCTATACTTGCGATTATAGATGAAATTTTAAATGCAAACACCGATAAGGTTGCCGAGTATAAAAGCGGCAAAGACAAGCTATTTGGATTTTTTGTCGGTCAGGTTATGAAAGAAGGCAAGGGTGCTTTTAATCCGTCTAAAGTCAATGAACTACTAAAAACAAAGCTTTGATATGAAAATAGCTGTTTTTGGAGCGGGCAAATGGGGAAGCGCTCTTTTTCATGCGCTTTCTCAGAAAAACGAATGTGTAATAAGCTCTAAAACACCTCGTCAAATTCCAAATTTCGTATCTGCCGATGAGGCTTTAAGAGCTGAAATTTTAGTTATGACTATTCCTTCTCAGGTTACGGGCGAGTGGCTTAAGAAAAATTTTAAAAATTACAATCAAAAAATTTTAGTAGCCTCAAAAGGGATAGAAACAAGCAGTTTAAAATTTTTAAACGAAATTTACGAGCAGTACGTCGATAGTTCAAATTTGGCTTTCTTATCAGGACCCACCTTTTCAAAAGAGGTCGAAAAGAAACTTCCTTGCGCCCTTGTCGTAAATTCTATAAATTTGTCGCTAGCTCAAGAAATTTCAAATCTTTTTCCAAGTTATATCAAGGCATATACTTCAGATGATGTTATAGGGGCTGAAATTTGCGGAGCGTATAAAAACGTGATTGCCATAGCAGGTGGAATTTGCGATGGTCTTGGACTGGGAAATAACGCTAGAGCAAGTCTTATCTCAAGAGGGCTTGTCGAGATGGCGAGGTTTGGCAAGTATTTTGGCGCAAGAGACGAGACTTTTTTAGGTTTAAGCGGGGCGGGCGATCTTTTTCTTACAGCTTCAAGCGTCTTGTCGCGTAATTACCGAGTAGGACTTGGACTTGCTAAAAACGAAAGCTTGAATAAAATTTTAAACGATCTAGGCGAAGTTACCGAGGGCATAGATACCTCTTATGCCATAGAAAAGATTGCTAAAAAAGAGGGGATTTATACTCCTATCGTAAACGAAGTAGTCGCCATGCTTGGCGGGAAAGAGGTTCAAAAGAGCCTTATTGATCTACTTAGCAGGAAGAAAATTTGAGAGTTTTCTCTAGGCTGTTTTTTTGTATTACTATCATGACTTGCAGTTTGCTTTTTGCAAACGAAAAACCGCCGCTTCGCAAAATGATAGCCCAGATGATCATGGTGGGCTTTAACGGCGCAAATCAAAACGAAGCTAAAACCGCAATATCTGATGCTAAATATCAAAGATTTGGCGGAGTTATGCTGCTTGGCAAAAATGTCAAAGACAAAGAGAGTCTAAAGGCTTTAACTGCAGCCTTTAAGAATGCTCAAAAAAATATATTTATAGCCATAGACGAAGAGGGCGGAATCGTAACCAGATTTAAGGACAAGGTAGGATTTGAAACCTTTATCTATGCAAGCGAAGTGGCTAGAAAGCTTGATCTGGAAAGTGCAAAAGAGCTTTACGGTCGTATGGCTACTCAGCTAAAAGAGGTTGGCGTAAATTTAAATTTCGCCCCGGTTGTCGATGTATTAGACACGGTATCTCCTATCATAGCTTCCAAGGACAGAGCCTTTAGTAGGGATATAGACGAAGTTTCTTTATATGCGAGTGAATTTTTAGACGCTTTTAGCGAAGTTGGGGTGCTAACTACGCTTAAGCATTTTCCTGGACACGGTTCTGCGCAAACTGACTCGCATAATACAAAAACCGTGATAGAAAACTTTAATTATAACGAACTTAAGCCTTATTATGATGCGATCAAAAAGAATCAAGCAAGGCTTATAATGGTCTCTCATGTCTATTTAAATCAAGAGGATAATCAAAATCCCTCATCTCTTTCTGAAAAAATTATCCAAAATTTGCTAAGGGAAAATCTGAAATTTGATGGAGCCGTCATAAGCGATGATATGCTCATGGGAGGCTTAAAGGACTTTAGCCTTACTCAAAAAGTTGTAAATTTCATAAATGCGGGCGGAGATATCTTGCTCTTTAGCGACTTTATGATAGGGGAGCGAAAAACCACCGAATACGTAACGCAGATAATAGTTGATGCGGTAAATCAAAAGAAAATTCCAAAAGAGCGCATAGAGCTATCTTACGAGCGAATCATGAAGCTTAAGAGCGAACTTCAATAAATTTTATTCCTTGTCATCCACCTAATTTAACAATATTTTTAGACTTTTAAAATTAAATTTGAGTTATAATCTAAAATTAATATTTAAAATCTAAAATTTAAGGAGTTAAATATGGATAAAATTCAAGCTAAAGTCGAAAATTTAAAAGATGAAATGATAGCGCACAGACGCTTTTATCACTCACATCCTGAGACGGGTTGGTTTACATTTTTTACTACCGCTAGTATAGCTAAGAAGCTAAAAGACTATGGATATAGCTTAAAAATGGGGCGCGAGATAGTAAAGCCTGATGCCAGACAAGGGCTTGGCACTCCTGAGGCTGCGCAAAAGGCTATAGAAAGAGCCAAAAGTTTGCTAAGCAAAGAGGAGCAGGAATTCTTGCCTCTTATGGAGGATGGGCTTACAGGCGTAGTTGCAGATATCGATACGGGTAGGGCAGGCAAGATGACGGCGTTTAGATTTGATATCGACGGCGTGGATGTTACCGAGAGCAAAGATGAGAGCCATAGACCAGTAAAAGAGGGCTTTAGAGCCGACATAGACGGTATTACGCACTCCTGCGGACATGATGGACACATCACGATAGGACTTGCACTCGCAAAGATCATAGCTGAAAATTTAGATGATTTTAACGGCAAATTCAGATTTATATTCCAAACAGCAGAAGAGGGCACACGCGGTGCGGTAGGCATGGAGCCTATGGGTGTGGTTGATGATGTGGATTATCTGCTTGGCGGACATATCGGATTTCAGGCTAAGCTAAATGCAGGCATAATTTGTGGCACTAATAAACTTTTAGCGACATCTAAGTTTGACGTTATCTTCACGGGTCGCTCAGCCCACGCCGCAGGAGCTCCGCAAGAAGGAGCTAATGCATTACTTGCAGCTGCCGAGGCTGCTATAAATATGCATGCTATCACGCGTCACGCCGATGGAGTAACTCGTATAAACGTGGGAGTTTTAAAGGCGGGAGAGGGTAGAAACGTGATCGCGCCAAACGGATTTATCGCCTGCGAAACTCGGGGAGAGACTACGGAGCTTAATGAATTTATGTTTAACAAATGTATGGATATCATTAAGGGCGTAAGCATGATTCACGGCGTGGACTACGAAGTAAAGCTTACGGGCGGTACCAGCGGCGGAGATAGTAGCCCTGAGATAACCGAGCTTTATGAGAAAGCAGCGATTCAGTCGCCTTATATAAATAACGACCTGATAGTGAAAGAATTTACTTTTAGCGCATGCGAGGATTTTGCGCATTTTATGCAAAAAGTGCAAAAAAACGGCGGAAAGAGCGGATATCTGATGATAGGAACAAAGCTTGCCGCAGGACATCACAATAGCTGTTTTGACTTTGATGAAAACGCCTTGCTCGCCGGAGTTGATGTATTTTTACGCTCAACTTATATGCTTAACGGCAAGTAAAATATATTTGCAAGCCTGATAATTTTGGGCTTGCAAATTTTATTGGATTACAAATTTATAAATCCCCTTTTTTGCAAATAAAATTTGTAAATTTAATAAAATAAATTTACTACGATAAAATTTCAAATATCTCTTATTGTCTAATATTTGGATAAATTTACACAAAATTTGCTTAATGAGTAAAATTTACAAGCTAAGCGTTAAATTTGATTGGTTTGTAAATAGCGTGAAATTAAATTCACGCCACTACATTAGGAAAGTCAAATACTAATTTGCCGCTTTTTATCGTTTTGATAGCCGCGCCTTTTAATTTCTTATCAATCAACGGAGAGTTTTGAGATTTGGATTTGTTTAAATTTTTATCATAGACGTATTCAATGTCAGGATCTACGATAACGATGTCCGCTAGCATTCCTTTTGCTATTTTGCCTTTGTTATTTAGCTTAAGAAGCTTTGCCGGGTTAAAAGATGTCAGCTCAACCATTTTTTTATAGTCGATAAGCCCCTCTCTAACAAGATCTAAAGTCATTGGAATCAGTGTCTGAAGTCCCAAAATTCCAAACGGAGCTTTATCAAATTCTAAAAATTTTTCATCCGTGTGGTGCGGGGCGTGGTCGGTTACTATGACATCCACTAGCCCGTTTGCGATAGCCTCTCTTACGGCTTTTACGTCGCTTGATGTGCGCAAAGGCGGCGACATTTTAAAATTTGTATCATAATTCATCAGCTCGTCTTCGGTATATGTAAAGTGATGCGGCGTAACCTCGCAAGTTACATTTATACCCTCATCTCTAGCTTGCTTGATGAGTTTTAGCGACCACTCCGAGCTAACGTGAGCTATGTGGATGTGTCCGCCCGTTAGCTTTGCAAGAAGCAAGTCGCGAGACACCATGATCTCCTCTTGCTCTCTTGGCATGCCTTTTATGCCTAAAATCGCCGAAACTCGACCTTCGTTCATATGTCCGCCGCGACACAAAGAGCAGTCTTGCGAGTGGTTTATGACAAATGAGCCAAAATGCTTTGAGTATTCAAGTGCGTATCTCATCACGTCGCTGCTTGCTACGGGCAAGCCGTCATCGCTAAATGCAACTGCCCCGGCTTCTACCATATCGCCCATCTCTACGACTTTGTTTCCGCCCATACTCTTTGTGATAGCACCTATCGGAAGCAGGTCGATCAGTCCTCTTGCTTTTGCTTTAGCGATCATATCGCGAGTTATTACGGCATTGTCGTTTACGGGATTTGTATTTGCCATCGGCAAGCAGGTTGTTACTCCTCCTGCAACCGCCGTTTCGCTACCTGAGTTTATGTCGTCTTTGTATTCAAGCCCGGGATCTCTAAAATGCACGTGCATATCAATAAGCCCCGGCATCGCAAGCTTTCCTGCGGCATCTATGACGCTATCGGCCTTTGGTTCGTCTGTCGTTATATCGGCTATGATTTCGCCGTCTATCAGGATATTTGCCTTAAAAATTTCATCGGAATTTACTATGGTTGCGTTTTTTATTAAAGTAGTCATATTTTGCCTTATTTGTTTGAGATTAAAGTATGAAGTATCGCCATTCTTACGGCAACTCCGTTTTCGACCTGATTTAATACGTGAGAGTATCTAGGATCATCGGCAACGTCTGAATTTATCTCTACGCCTCTATTTATGGGTCCTGGGTGAAGTATCATGACTCCATCTTTGGCAAATTTCATCTTTGAGGCGGTGAGCCCGAAAAATTTAGAATACTCTCTTACCGACGGAAACGCCACTTCGTCATCTTGTCGTTCAAGCTGGATCCTAAGCATGATGATTGCATCGGTATCTTCAAGCGCTTCTTGCATGCTTTTGCAAATTTGACAGCCAAAAGCCTCCATTCCCGTTAGCATCATAGGTGGTCCAAATAGCTTAACCTTGATACCGAGAGTTTGCATTGCGTAGATGTTTGAACGAGCCACGCGGCTATGAAATATATCGCCGATTATCGCTACGGTTAAATTTTCTAAATTTCCTCTGTGCTCAAGGATAGTAAATAGATCAAGCAGAGCTTGGCTTGGGTGCTCGTTTAGCCCGTCGCCGGCATTTACTACGTGAGCGTCGGTGTTTGCGGCTACAAATTTCGCAGCGCCTGAGCTATAGTGTCTAACCACCACGATATCGGTTTTCATCGCGACTATGTTGTTTATGGTGTCAATCAGCGTTTCGCCTTTTTTCGTGCTGCTTTGAGAAGCGCTAAAGTTTATAGCATCGGCTCCAAGGCGCTTTGCCGCTATTTCAAAGCTGGTTCTTGTGCGCGTGGAGTTTTCAAAAAACGCATTTACCGTTGTTTTTCCGTAGAGGGATTTTGCTTTTTTGATTTCGGAGTTGTTTAGTTCTTTAAATTCTTTGGCTAAATTTAAGAAGTGGTAAATCTCATCTTTGCTTAAATTTGAAGTTGTTACGAGGTCTTTTTTGGTGTAGCTCATCAAATTTCCTTGAAGTTATTAGGATAGGAGTTAATCCAAAAACGCTATATTATTATTTTTTTACTTAACATTCTATATATTTTCAAATAACGATTTTAAGCGACTGAAATTTTACCGCTTTAAAATTCTAGCTTGCGCTTGCTTGTTTAAATCCCTGTCCTTCTACAACAAAAATCTTTGATTCATCGTATTTCGCATACTCTTCATCGTATTCGGGATCCCAGATCAAACTAGGAGCGTATTTATCATACCAGAATAAATTATCCTTATCAAAATCTTCTTCCGTCATTTTTTGCCTAAGATAATCTATCATATCCTCTATAGGAATATCCCATGCTATCTCATCTCCGAATTTCATCTTTACTACTCTTGTTGGAGTATTGTATCTTTTCTTTTCATTTTCCCATAGATAAGAAGGAGGTTCTAGTATGGCTTTTCCATCCTCTAGAATTCTTTGAAGGGCAGTTAGATATATCTCTCTAAACTCATCATCTGTAATTTCACTATGATCTTTAAGTCTGTAAAATAGTCTAAATACCCAAAGGCTATGAAGCATATCTATCCATCCTCCATAAACCTCGGTATATATTAGACCCATCTGATCTTTGGTGTACATTTTAGAAGTTAAATTTATCTTTCCGTTAAAGAGTTTAGCGTTCATGATATTCTTTTAATTTATCTCATCATCCATAGGCTCTCTTGCATTTATAGAGCCTAGCTTGCTTGAAGCTTTATACTCTTTATAGTTTTGTCTAGCCTCATTTAAAGATACTATATTTGGCTCTATTATTTTACTCGGGTTATTTATGGCTTTGGTATTATATTGCCAAAAGCAAACAGGACAAACATCTTGTATTAAATTCTTATCCTCTTTATCTACTATGGTTAGATATCCGCAGCAAGGACATTTTATCCGTTTATCCGCAAATTCCTCTTTAGTAGGAGGACGAACATACTGCAAGAGTCTTTCTTCTATCGCTCCTATCTTTTTATAATTTTCTTTGGCTTGATTTAAGGATACCGAATTTGGTCCTACTGATATATTTGGACGAGAATTTGAAATATTATCAAATTGCCAATGGCAAACAGGACATATATCAACACAAAAGCCGTCATTCGCATTTATATATTTCATAGTTAAATATCCGCAGCAAGGACATCTAATCAAAATAATCCTTTTTTTTGATAAATTTATATTTCAATACGATATTTTAATATACATTATCAAAAAATATCTTTAAGATGAAAGCGGATATCATCTTAAAGATATTAAAGTAGAGCTTTCAGTATTTTTAAATTATTTGATTTTTGCAGTAGTTAATTTTGAAGCTTTGCAAACGCCGCACTTAGCCTATCTCTTATCTCGTCACTCACGCGCTCGCCGTCTTTGAAATTTGCTTCGATAAGCTCATCAAGCCTATTTAGCACTTCAAACAGCTCGCTTTCCCATCTGTCAGCGTCTCTAGCTGTGTTCATGGTCTCTATAAACGTGAGCTTCTTGCTCATCTCGCTAAGGCTTTGTAAAAAGCTATCTTTAAGCTCGGCGTCCTTTAGCATATCATCGTAAAGCGCCATATTTTTAAGCTCTCTTAGTTCGCTGTTTATGAGTTCGCAGAAGTCTTTGTATTTTTGCACTGAAATTTGCCTTAAATTTTCAGGAGAGCTGTTTGCAAGTGTGCCGTTTTGATCGATATTTTTAGTTATTTTTTGAATTTGCATATAGATTATTGCCGCAACCGCAAGCGAAACTACTATCGTCATGGTAAAAATATCCATAAATTTCCTTTTTTGCTTAAATTTCAAAGGCGATTATACTCAAATTTGCTTTTTCTTTTTGTAAATTCCATCTATGCTAACTACTCCAAGAGCTATCCAGATAAGCACAAAAGAGCTTATTTTGGCCGTGTTTATCGGTTCGTTATAGACAAAGACCGCGATTAGAAGTTGAAGTGAGGGCGAGATATACTGCATATAGCCGATGGTGCTTAAATTTATCCTTAAAGCAGCCGAGTTAAAGAGTAAAAGCGGTATAACCGTAAGCGGTCCGCAAAGCGTGATAAAAAGCCCAAACCATGAAAAATCAAAGTGATTTTGCCCGCTCTTTGCTATGAAAAACAGCGCCGCAATAGCAATAGGCATAACCATCGTAGTCTCTACGAAAAGTCCTTCTAAAGATGGAATTTTGATACGCTTTCTAACAAGCGAATAGATAGCAAACGAAAGAGGCAGGATAACCGAGATAAAAGGCAGTCCGCCCACATCGTAAATTTGGATTGATATAGCGATAAAAACGATAAATATCGCAAATTTCCCCGCGTTTGAAATTTTCTCTTTTAGTACTATTACTCCAAGAAGCATCGTTATAAGAGGGTTTATGAAGTATCCTAAACTTGCATCCACAATCTTATCTATGCTAACCGCATAGATATAAATCGACCAGTTAAGGGCGATTAAAACTCCGCTGGTAAAGAGCAAAAAAGCGGTTTTTTTGTTTGTGAAAAACTGCTTTGCATCAGAGAGTTTTTTGCTAAATTTAAGCAGGATATACAAAAACAGTACCGACCAGATGATGCGGTGAGCGACTATCTCGGCAAATCCCAGTTCATAAAGCTGCTTGAAATATATCGGAAAAAGTCCCCAAAGTATAAAGGCGCTAAGACCGTATATCATGCCCGCTTTTGTTTCGTTTTCGTAGTTTTTCATTGGAATTCTTTTTTTGAAGCTATTTTATTTAATAAATTTTTAATCACAGCTTAGTTAAATTTTGAAACACTTATAAAAATTTGTTACTTAAATTCACAAATTTACTCTTTGAGTTTAATTTTATGTGTATTAAAAGTTCTTTTTGGTTAAAATCTGAGTTATTTTTTAAAAAGGTATGAGATGAATTGGACTAAAAGCTCGTGGAGAAATTTAAACATCTTACAGCAACCCGTTTATCCGAATTTAGATGAGTTAAAAAGCGTGGAAAACAAGCTTGCTTCGCTTCCTCCGCTTGTCTTTGCGGGTGAGGTGAGGAATCTTAAAAAGGCGCTTAAGGATGTTACCGAGGGCAAGTCGTTTTTGCTTCAGGGCGGAGATTGCGCGGAGAGCTTTTTAAATTTTAACGCGAACAATATAAGAGATATGTTTAAAGTCATGCTTCAAATGGCGATAGTTCTTACCTTTGCCGGGCGTTGTCCCGTAGTTAAGGTCGGTCGCGTGGCAGGGCAGTTTGCAAAACCTAGAAGTAGCGACTACGAAGAGGTCGGAGGCGTAAAGCTGCCTAGTTACCGAGGCGATATCATAAACGGCTTTGAGTTTAACGAAGCTGCGCGTGTGCCTGATCCAAAAAGAATGATAGAGGCTTATTATCAATCAGCCTCGACAATGAACCTTCTTCGTGCGTTTTCAAGAGGCGGTTTGGCTGATTTACATGAGGTGCATAGATGGAATTTGGGTTTTATCAAAAAGCCTGAGCTTGGCAAAAAATACGATGAATTGGTTGAAAAGCTTAGTCAAACGCTTGCGTTTATGGAAGCTTGCGGTATAACTTCTCAAAATACTCCGACTATAAATCAAACCGTAGTTTATACCTCTCACGAGGCTTTGTTGCTTCCTTACGAAGAGGCTTTAACTCGCGAAGATAGCCTTACGGGAGATTGGTATGACTGCTCGGCTCACATGCTTTGGATAGGCGAGAGAACGCGCGGAATTGATGATGCGCACGTGCATTTTTTAAGCGGAGTTCATAACCCGATCGGAGTTAAGATAGGACCTAGCGTAACTAGCGAGGATGTGATAAGGCTGGCCGGCAAACTAAATCCGAATAACGAAGCGGGCAGGCTAAATATCATCGTTAGAATGGGAGCCGAAAAGATAGAAGAAAAGCTTCCTGAAATTTTACGCGGAGTGAAAAAAGAAGGGCTTAATATCCTTTATAGTATCGATCCGATGCACGGAAACACCGTAAAGTCCTCAAACAACTATAAAACTCGCGAATTTCATAAAATTTTATCCGAGGTTAAGAGCTTTTTTGAAATTCACAAAGCCGAAGGCACTTACGCAGGCGGCGTGCATTTGGAGATGACGGGACAAGACGTAACCGAGTGTGTCGGCGGTGCGTTTAATATAACCGAAAAGAGCCTTGAAAATCGCTACGAAACGCAGTGTGATCCGCGCTTAAACGCAGATCAAGCACTTGAGCTTGCCTTTTTGATAGCTGATTTTGTAAAGAAAAACTAAAAATCAAGAGTTAAAATAGTATTAAAAAGCTGTTTTAACTCTTTAAATTTAAATTCTAATAAAAACTCTCATAAAATATAGGCAAATTTCTTCATTTTTAATACAAATTTTGCTAAATTATCAATAAAAATTATTAGATAACGGAGAAAAGTATGAGATGTGTTTACGATCTTGTGGTGATAGGCGGCGGTCCTTGCGGTATTGCCGCGGTTGTAGAGGCTAAAGCTAACGGTTTTAGAAACGTTTTATTATTAGAAAAAGGCGATAACCATAGCCAAACCATTCGTAAATTTTACAAAGATAATAAGCGTGTTGATAAGAGCTATAAGGGGCAAGATAGCACGATTCACGGAATTGTGGCTTTTGATGACGGAACAAAAGAGAGCACGCTTGATTATTTTGATAGGCTTTTGGACAATGACGAGATAGATACCGCATTTAACTCCGAGGTTGAAAGCGTGAAAAAAGAAGACGGAGTGTTTCATATCACAACCGCTTCGGTGGGATACGGCGCTAAAAATGTGATGATATCCATAGGTAAAATGGGGCGTCCGAATAAGCCTGATTATAAAATTCCCCCTTCGCTAAATTCGGTTGTAAATTTTAATCTCAATTCATGCTCTAGCGGTGAGAAGATTATCGTTGTAGGAGGCGGAAATTCGGCTGCCGAATACGCCGTAGAGCTTAGTGAGTCAAATGACGTAACGCTTAATTACCGCAAGGATAAATTTACAAGACTAAATGATATAAATGAAAGCGCGGTTATGGAGCTAGCAAACGCTAAAAAGCTAAAATTAAAACTTGGCGTAGATATAAAAGAGCTTGAAAACGAATCAGGCAAGATAAAGGTAAATTTCACGGATGATACTAGCGAAATTTACGACCGAATAATTTACGCTATAGGCGGCTCAACTCCTGTTGATTTCTTGCAAAAGTGCGGCGTAGAGCTTGATGAGGATAAAGATCCGATTGTAGATGAGAACTATCAAAGCACTATAAAAGGGCTTTATATAGGTGGAGATATCGTGCTTAAAAACGGCGGCTCGATTGTTTTAGCGCTAAATCATGCGCATAAAGTCATACAAAGCATTAAAAATAGTAGGTAGAGTTGAAGCAGTCTTTTTTAAATTCGCTATCTTTTTTTATACTCGGTGCGCTTGTTACTACAAGCGGGTATTTTTTGTATCTAAATTTGCAAAAGAATTCCACTTCTAAAATTAGCGAACAAAAAGAGGTGGTGATAAAGGTTCATAGTTTTGAGGAGCTTCCAAAGGATGAGCAGGCTAAATATGTAAGAAAAGACGAGCTTGCAAATTCAAAAGATAGTAGAAGACTTATAGATCAATACGCCCAAGAGATCGATGATCTTGAAAAAGAGCTAAGAGATGCTCAGATGCAAAGTATGCAAAATTCAAGAATAGCGGCAACTCGTATAACCGAACTTCAAAATGAAGTCGATAGCCTAAAAGAACAGCTTGGCAGAGCTGACACCAACACTACGGCAGTTAGCGATAAGCCTATTGCCTCAAAGAGTGAATTTGAGCGTATAAGAGCAAATTTGCAAGCCGAGATAAAAGGTGCAAAGGCTGAAATTTCAAAGCTGAAAGATGAAAACGGCAAGCTAAAAGATACTATTAATCTTAAAGAATCAGAGCTTAAAAGAGTTATTAGTGAGCAAGAAGCGGCTGTTTTAAAAGCTAAGAATTTAAACCAAGACGAACTTAACAAGCTTAAATCGGACTTGGAAGCCAAAAAAGAGGATTTTGAAAAGATCATAAAGCAAAAAGACGATGAAATTTTAGCTATCAAAAAAGATGCCGACTTGGCTAATGAGAAACTAAAAAAGCTCTCGGGCGATTATCAAGAAAAAACCAACGATACAAACGATAGGCTAAGAAAAATAAGCGAAGAAAATGCTAAATTTAAAGCTCAAAACGATGAGTTAAATTCTCAAATCAAGAATGTAAAAGCAAAATTTGAAAAAGAAAAATCAAATCTTGAAAAAGATATTTTAAGCATGTCTTCTCTTTATAAAAACGAAGTTGAGAGGCTAAAGATGGAGCTTGAAAGGAGCGTTATTGAAAGCTCTGCCTTAAAAAACGAACTTGAAGCTACCGTAAAAGACTTAAGCGAGCAGAATATAAAAAAATCCCAGCAGCTTGAAGCCGATGAATCAAATATAACTTATCTTAAAGAGCAGCTTAGAGAAACTAGCGAACGGCTTGAAGAGGAAATTTTAAACAATAAAAAAGACATTAAAAACTATAAAATCTTAAACGATAAGATAACTTTACTGATCCAAAGCAATATCCAAATAGATAAAGATGCCAAAGAGCAGGTAGCAAACGCCCAAAAAGCTATGCAAGAGTATAAAAAAATATCTGATGAATTCGATGAAAAGATAGCTAAAAAAGATTCTCAGATCAAAGAGTTAAGTGATAAATTTGAAGAGTTTAAGCAAAATTTTAAATCTCAAATAGAGGCTAAAAACGAAGAAAACTCAAGGCTTATCAAAGAGGCCAAAGAGCTAAAAAATTTAGCCGCAATAGGTAAAAATCACGTAGCTATAAAAAACGAGCTTGAACAGACAAAAAAACAGATCGCGCAGGTTCTTGAAGATAGCGAGTATCTAAGTAACGAAAATGAAAATTTAAGAAAGATAATACAGCTGAATTTTAAGAGCGAAGTGCCTAAAAAAGTCGTATTTATAGCTTCGGTAGAGTGCGATGATATGGGTGTGGGATCGGATAAGCCTACCATAACTTGCATAAATAAAGTTACCGAGTTTTTGCAAAAATATAATTCAAATTATTATTTTGAGATAACTCCTATAGTAAGTCAGGGAAATTTTATCGCAACCTCCAAGATTGCCAAGCTCGTGCCTAAAAATGAGCTTGAGCGCATAAATACCTACGCAAATTTCGGCATAGGAAGAGAGCGTGCAAAAACCGCAGGCAACCTCATACGAGATGAATTTGGAGATTTTTCTCGCATATCTTATAGCAGCGAAATCATAACTTCTTCCACAAAACAAGGCTTTGTCATCAAGGTTTATAGATGAAGATCGTCCAACCAAGAGTAGGCTACAGATACAACAGCGATACGATGATGCTTTACGGCTTTATCTGCGAGGAAGGCTTAAAAGGTAGCGTGCTTGAGGTCGGATGCGGATGTGGAGTGCTTGGACTGCTTCTTAAGCGCGATTTTGAAGCTATTGATCTTGATATGCTTGATATGCAAGAGGTAAATATAAAAATTGCCAAACAAAACGCCGATGAAAACGGCTTAAAAGCTAGCTTCATAACGGCTGATTTTACTAATTTTGAGTGCCAGAAGAGATATGATTTTGTTATCTCAAACCCGCCTTACTATCACGACGGAGCTAAGAAGAGTGAAAACGAGCATATCAAAATAAGTAGATATAGTGAATTTTTGCCTCTTGAAAAGCTTATAAAATCGGTAAATTCGATTATGAAGCCAAGCGGAGCTTTTGTGTTTTGTTATGATGCTAAGCGGCTTAGCGAAATTTTAACTCTTTTAAAAATGTATAAATTTAACCCGACCCGCATAAAATTTGTCCATCCAAAAGCAAACAAAGAGGCAAGTTTGGTTATCATAGAAGCTAAAAAAAATTCAAAAGCTTTAGTTAAAATTTTACCGCCGATATTTATTCTTGAAGGTGAAAGATATACAAAAGAAGCAAGTGAAATTTTTACTCGCGCAGGCACTTTTAGTCAAAGTTGCGAGATATGATTCGCCAAAGCGGCTTTGAGTATGAATTCGACTTTACAAAGTGTGATGAATGCGGAGGTAAATGTTGCACGGGAGAAAGCGGCTATATATGGATAAATAGCGCCGAGATAGAAGCTCTGGCAGGATTTTTGGATTTAAGCGTAGAGGAATTTAAGGATAAATTTTTAGAAAAACACGGATATAAATTCAGTATCAAAGAAAAAATTTATAAAGACGGCTTTGCCTGCGTCTTTTTTGATGAGGTTAAGCAAAACTGTTCTGTTTATGAATTTCGCCCAAAGCAGTGCGTAAGTTTTCCGTTTTGGGATTATTTTAAGACTCATTTTGAGGAATTGGAGGGAGAATGTATAGGAATAAAGCGTTTGTAAGAGTTGTGCTTGCGCTATTTATCTCTTGCTTTTGCTTTGCAAATGAGAAGATAAAGATAGATGAAAATCTTTATATATTAGAAGCTTTAATGGCTGTTGATAACGCTAAACATGACGAGGCGATGGCTATTTACAAGAAGCTTTATGAGGAGACTAAAAAGCCCGCTTATCTAAAAGAGGCGCTTAAATTTGCATTTTTTACTAATAGTGCGGAATTTGATAGCATTATGCAGCTTGCGGAGAAAAATTTAAAAGACGACACCGACTTTCTTCGTATAAAAGGCGCAAGTCTTATGAATACAAATAGGCTTGATGAGGCTAGAAAGGTGATGGAAAGTCTCGTAAAAAAGGAGAGCAAATCTCGCAACCACATAATGCTAGGCACTATCTTGTCAATGCAAAATAATAACGAAGAGGCGCTAGAGCAGTTTAAAATCGTATATGAAAAAGACAAAAGCGATGAAAATTTGCTTAGAATGGTAGAATTTCTTTACAACAAAATGGGCAAAAAAGAAGAGGCACTAAGCTATCTTGAAACATCAAGGCGCATTAACGGCTGTAGTGTGCATGTATGCCTAACGCTTATTGATCTATATATGCAAACGGGCAAGATAAACGATACCGTAGAAATTTATGAGGATCTTTATAAGACTACTAAGGAAAAAGAGTATCTTAACAAAGCAGTAGGCGTGTTTGCTTATCAAAAAAACTATGAGGGTGCGGCTAAATTTTTGCAAAAATACAACCATAATGATAATTTGCTAATGGAAATGTGGGCGATAATGGGCGAGTATGACAAGGCTTACAATAAGGCTAAAGAGCTTTTTGATAAAAGCTTTAACCTTGACTATCAAGCCAAAATGGCTGTATATCAGTATGAAAGAGATGCTAAAAATTTAAGCAAAGAGAGTTTAAAGGAGATTATTCATAACTTTGAAAAATCAGCCCTCAAGCTTGATGATCCGATATATTTAAACTACTACGGATACTTGCTTATAGATCACGATGTGGATGTTAAAAAGGGTGTAGAGCTGGTTGAAAAAGCTTTGATTAAAGAGCCAAATTCGGTATATTATCTTGACTCTCTTGCGTGGGGACTTTATAAGCTAGGAGAGTGCAAAAGAGCCGATGAGGTTATGAGTAAAACACTGCACGATGATGAATTCGTAAATTCAACCGAAGCAAAAGAGCATATAAGACTTATCAAGGAGTGCTTAAGTAAAAACCAAGCGCAAAAGGACGCGAAGTGATACTTGATGAGATCATAAGACGCACCAAAGAGGATTTAAAGGAGAAAAAGGCGAAGTATCCTGAGGAGTGGCTTGGAAGAAGTCTTGCTTACAATCCTTATGTGCCTAGAGATGTCCTGCCCGCTCTTAAATCAGACGAGAAAGATCCTTTTAAAATAATAGCCGAAGTAAAAAAAGCAAGCCCTAGCAAAGGCATCATAAGAGAAGAATTTGAGCCTATTTTTATAGCTAAGGATTATGAAAGCGGCGGAGCAAACGCGATATCGGTTTTAACCGAGCCTCATTATTTTAAAGGAAATTTGGAATTTATCACTCAAATTCGTAGATACGTAAGCGTGCCGTTGCTTAGAAAAGATTTCATAATCGATAAATACCAAATTTTAGAAGCTCTTGTTTATGGAGCCGATTTTATCCTGCTTATAGCAAAGGCATTGAGTTTAAAAGAGCTAAAAGAACTTCTTGAATACGCTCATCATTTAGGGCTTGAAGTGCTTGTCGAGGCTCACGACAAGGAAGATATCACGAAGGCTATACTTGCAGGAGCTAATATCATCGGTATAAATCATAGAAATTTGCAAAGTTTTGAGATGGATATGAGTTTGTGTGAAAGCCTTGTGCCGCTTATACCTAAGTCAAAAATAATAGTAGCCGAAAGCGGACTTTACGAGCATAGCCAGCTTGAAAATTTAAATAAAATCGGTGTTGATGCCTTTTTGATAGGCGAGCATTTTATGCGCAAGAATGATCTTGTAAAAGCCGTAAAAGATATAAAGGAGGGATGATGGAGCATCTTTGTGCGCCTTGGAGAAGCGAGTATTTTAATACAAAAAGCGCTGAATGCGTATTTTGTGAGGTTATCAATCATCCTGAAAACGATGATAAGACAGGTGTTTTGTTTCGTGCCAAGCACTGCTTTGGTATTATGAATTTATACCCTTATAGCCCTGGTCATTTTATGGTCATACCTTACGCTCATGTCGATAAGATCGAGGACTTGGACGAAAAGACTTGGCTTGAGATGAGCCTTTTTGTAAGAGAGGGCGTTGTGATTTTAAAGCGCGAGTTAAGAGCTACGGGTGTAAATATCGGTATGAATTTGGGCAAAGCCGCAGGTGCGGGAATTGCCGAGCACGTGCATTATCATTTAGTGCCTCGCTGGGAGAGGGATACGAATTTTATCACGACGATTGCCGATTTGAGAGTAAATGGAGTTCCTTTTCATCCGCTTTTTGAAAAGTTAAAAAAGGCTTTTGACGAAATTTTAAGTTTGCGTTAGCCAAATTTTTACTTTTTTATGTTCCAAATTTTAAAATTTTGAGAGAATTTTCATTAAAATAGCCATATTTCATATTTAATAAATATTTTTTTGAGTAAAATAAATGAATTTGAAATATAAGGTTTGCAATGAAAATTCTTTGGCTACTATTTTTGTTTGCTTGTATTGGATTTGCCGGAATTTATGACGACTCAAAACTTGATTGTGATGAAATTTTAGCTAATAAAACTCAAATTTTTAGCCCGAATTTTAATCCAAACAACCCTGATTTAAACAGCATTGATTACGGGTGTGCAAATTCTCTTTTAAATATTCCTGCTGTAAACGAACTTATGGATTTGGCGGTTAAAATTCGCTCGGAAAGCCGCCTTTGCGTAGGTATTATCGCTGAGAAAAACTTAAATAAGTTTAAATTTACCTTGCTTAAAGCGGGAATTTCTCCTGAAATGTATGCAAAAAGTCTTGATGAGCCTTTGATTTATGAAGCCATCCAAGAGCGGGATAGAGCGTATTTGCGCTACTGGGGTCATCAGAGCATATCAAATTTTTTGCTATTTAAAGAGTTTAATAAAACCTACAACCTAGCTCTTGATCCGCTTGTAAAACACTACACGAATAACTTTACTATGGATGAAGGAAGTGCGATTTACTATGCGACAAAGGTTGCAAACGAGTTTTTAAAATTTGCCGTTAATTCAAAAGAGCGACAAAATGATGCGACAAGACTTGATATAAGCGAGATAGATAAGCGAGTTATAGATCCTAAGTTTTCAAAATACGAGATAAATGAGTTGATATATTCGGGCAAAATTTCTAAAGAGCTGCTTCAAAGCGCTTTTTATACGGCGCTTCTTTACGAAAAAAACGAGGAAATTTTAAGCGAATTTATAAAAATTGGAGCTGAGCTTAATTTGGGATATGAGAATTCATTGTTTTTTTCTCTTAAGAATTTAAACAACGCTAAATTTTTACTCAAAAACGGCGCGGACGTTAATTATAAAAATTTACTCGGACAAACTCCGCTTTTTATGGCTGTTAGGCTAAATGATTTTGAGGCGGTTAAATTTCTTGTTGAAAATAGAGCCGATATCAACGCTAAAACCATTGATTTAAACACTAAACTCGCCTATATATCAAATTTGGGCGAAGCGGTGCCAAGCTACATAAAGCTTTGTGATTTTGAACATACTTCAAGGACTATCTTTATGGAAGCTGCTGCCAATAGCGATGTTGAAATTTTGGAGTTTTTGGTTGAAAATGGCGTAGATACGGACGCGATTGACGATGCTGGATTTAACGCATTTGATTATGCCAGAATGGGAAAAAAAGATATAAATTTACAGTATCTTAACTCAATTGGCTTAAGTTCAAATTTAGAAAATAGATAAGGAGGAGAGAGTGAAACAGACCGCTTTTATCACGGGAGCAACATCGGGCTTTGGTGAAGCTACGGCAAGAGCGCTTGCTAAAGAGGGCTATAAGCTCATACTTTTAGGACGCCGCGAAGATAGGCTCAAACGACTTGCTGCCGAGCTTGGCAATACTCATATCATAGCAGCCGACATAAGAGACAAAGAGAAAATTTTCAGTGAAGTTGCAAATTTGCCGGAGAATTTCAAAGACATAGAAATTCTCGTAAATAACGCAGGGCTTGCGCTTGGACAAGAAAAAACAAACGAAGCAAGTATCGAAGACTTTGAAACGATGATAGATACAAATATCAAAGGGCTTTTATATGTAACCAAGGCTGTTTTACCGATAATGACGGCTCGCAAAAGCGGCTATATCATAAACTTAGGCTCGGTTGCCGGCGAGTGGCCATATCCAGGCGGAAATGTCTATGGCGGCACAAAGGCGTTTGTGAAGCAGTTTAGCTTTAATCTTAGAAACGATCTGCAAGGTACGGGAATTCGCGTTACGCAAATCGCGCCCGGTATCGCAAAGACCGAATTTAGCCTTGTTAGATTTAAAGGAGATAGCGCAAAAGCAGATGCGGTATATGACAAGACCCAGTTTATCACATCCGAAGATATCGCGCGTATTATAGTTGATTGTATAAATTTACCAAAACACGTAAATATAAATTCGCTTGAAGTTATGGCGACGACGCAGACTTGGGCGGGATTTGCTTTTGAAAGGGAGTAGATGAGATATTTAACTTTATTTTTACCTGTATTGATGTTTGCAGATCCTGCAAAAAATGCCGAATTATTCGGTGTATTTACACTTATCCCACCCGTTGTGGCGATAGTGCTTGCATTTATCACCAAAGATGTTATCTTATCGCTTTTTATAGGTGTATTTAGCGGAACTTATCTGCTAAGCGTTATGAATAACGGTGTGATAATGTCTTTTGTAAAGGGATTTGTCGATATCGTTAAGCGCATAGTAGGCTCAATGGCCGATAGCTGGAACGCAGGCATTATCCTTCAAGTGCTTTGTATAGGCGGCGTGGTAGCTCTTGTAACTAAAATGGGAGGCACAAAGGCTGTTGCTTTATGGCTTAGCAAAAAAGCAAAAACCGGAATTTCAGCTCAAATTTCAACTTGGGTGATGGGGCTTTTTGTCTTTTTTGACGATTATGCAAACGCCCTTATCGTAGGACCTATCATGCGTCCGATAACCGATAAATTTAAAGTCTCAAGAGAAAAGCTTGCTTTTATCATCGACGCAACGGCTGCACCGATAGCAGGAATTGCCATCATATCCACATGGGTCGGACTTGAAATTTCACTCATTAAAAACGGCTACGAGCTAATCGGAATAACCGATATAAACGCGTTTGGGATATTTGTAGAGACGATTCCTTATCGCTTTTATAACCTCTTTATGCTTTTGTTTGTAGTCTGTACGGCAATGATGGGGCGCGAATACGGAAGCATGCTTGCAGCCGAGCGTAGAGCTCGCACGGGAGAGCTTCATTCAAGCAAATCAAGAATGGTTGATATCGAGGATAAGACTCTTGAGCCAAAAGAAGGCATCAAGCTTCAGACATCAAACGCCGTTATACCTATATTGGTTCTTATAATAGGCGCTTTTGTTAGTTTTTATTTTAGCGGGCTTAGTGCGCTTGAGGGTGAAGTTCTTGAAAAGGCTCTTGCAAATCCGCTTACTTTTGAAACGCTTAGAGAGACTTACGGTGCGGCCGATGCTTCAGTAGCGCTTTTTCAATCGGCTCTTTTAGCTACTATAGTGGCGATACTAATTGGTGTTTATAGAAAAATTTTCGGCGTAAAAGAGGCTATTGAGACTTGGGTTAAAGGCTGGAAAACGATGATAGTTACGATTGTTATCTTGCTTCTTGCGTGGTCTTTAAGTTCGGTTATCAAAGAGCTTGGCACGTCAAGGTATCTTGTCGATATGCTTTCAGACGCCACGCCTAAATTTATCCTGCCTGCGACTATATTTATACTTGGCTCTTTTATCTCGTTTTCAACGGGAACCAGCTACGGAACGATGGGAATTTTGATGCCTCTTGCCATACCTCTTGCAAATGCCGTCGGTATCAGCAGCGGACTTGAGGGTGAAGCACTTCATGCATATATGATCATAAATATTTCAGCCGTGCTTACGGGAGCGATATTTGGCGATCACTGCTCTCCGATATCAGATACCACCATACTTTCCTCAATGGGTGCGGGGTGTAACCACATAGACCACGTTCGCACGCAGATGACCTATGCACTTAGCGTAAGCGCCATAAGCATACTTGTAGGCTATATACCTGCGTCTTTGGGGCTTAGCGTGTGGATAGTGCTTCCGCTTGGGTTTTTAGCGGTATTTTTAACGGTAAGATTTGTAGGGCAAAAGGTTTGATTTGACTGCAAGCGAGTGCAAATTTGTAGGGGAGTGCGGAAGTTGCACTCTAAATTTAAGCTATGACGAGCAGGTTGAGTTTAAAAAGAAATTTATAAAAGAAAAATTTAGCGAGTTTTACGGAGGTGAATTTGAGTTTTTCGCCTCCGCGCCGACTTACTACCGAAGTAGGGCTGAATTTGGTATCTATCACGACAAAGATAAACTAAGCTACTATATGCGTGGCGATAAGCGTAAATTTGTGCTAATTGACGAGTGTTTGAAGGTTGAAGCCAAAATCGCAAATTTAATGCAGCCTCTTTTAAATTTCATCGAAAAAAACGACAATTTAAAGCATAAACTATTTGGTATAGAGTTTATCTCGACTAAAGATAGCTTTCTTGCTATGCTTTTGTATCACAAGAAGCTTGATGGGCTAAAGAGCGAATTTGATGAGCTTGCAAACAAATTTGGCATATCGGTAATCGCAAGAAGCAGAGGACAAAAGCTAGTTAGCGGAGATGAAAATTTAAGCGAAAGACTCTATATAGAGGGCAAGGAGTATAAATTTAGCTTTAGTGAAGGAGCTTTCATACAGCCAAACAGAGCCGTAAACGAAAAGATGATATCTTGGGCCAAAGGCTGCGTTCATGGAGCAAACGATCTACTTGAGATGTATTGTGGTCACGGGAATTTCACTATCCCGCTTGCAAGCGAATTTAATCAAGTTTTGGCAACTGAAATTTCTAAAAAATCGATTTCAAATGCTCTTAAAAACTGCGAGCTAAACGAAGTTAAAAATATCAAATTTATAAGAGTTAGCAGCGAAGAACTTATGCAGGCTTTTAGCGGCGTGCGAGAATTTCGCAGATTAGAAAGCGTAAATTTAAAAGCTTTTAATTTCTCTCACATCCTTGTCGATCCGCCTCGTGCGGGACTTGATATGAGCGTGATAAATTTCATCAAAAACTACGAAAATATCATCTATATATCCTGTAATCCCGAAACTTTAAAAGATAATTTAAAAGAGCTTGATAAAAGCCACGAGGCGGTTAAATTTGCGATATTTGACCAGTTTGCAAACACAACTCACATAGAGTGCGGAGTGCTTTTAAGGAGAAGAAGTGCAAGTTTATGAAATTTTAAAAACAGCTAAAAACATAGCCATAGTAGGCTTAAGCCCCGATGAGAGCAAGGCTAGCAATGCGGTGGCTAAATTTTTGATAAAAGAGGGGTTTAGGATTTTCCCTATTTATCCTAAAGAGGGTGAAATTTTAGGCTTTAAAGTATATAGAAATTTAAGCGAGATAAATGAAGATATCGACATCGTAGTGATGTTTAGAAAGGGAGAATTTGCAACCACTCTTGTTGAAGATGTGATAAAAGTAGGCGCTAAAACGCTTTGGCTTCAGCTTGCTATAACAAACGAAGTGGCCAAAGAGCGCGCAAAAGAAGCGGGTGTGAATTTCGTAGAAGATAGGTGTATAAAAATCGAATTACAAAGGCTAGAAAATGATATCGTTAAATAAAATAATCCAAGCAAAACGCGCCATAAGCGGCTTTGTTTATAAAACGCCGTTTGCGTTTAGTCCTAAGCTTAGCTTGCTAAGCGGAGCGCAAATTTATCTTAAAAAAGAGAATTTGCAACGCACGGGAGCTTACAAGATAAGAGGCGCATACAATAAAATAGCAAATTTAAGCGATGAAGAGCGTGCAAAGGGCGTAGTTGCGGCAAGTGCGGGCAATCACGCTCAAGGCGTAGCTATATGCGCTAGGGAGTTTGGTGCGCCAGCCATCATTGTAATGCCCGAATCAACACCGCTTTTAAAGGTTTCAGGCACAAAGGCTCTTGGTGCGCAAGTGATTTTAAAGGGCGATAACTTCGATGAAGCTTACGAATACGCAAACGAATACGCAAGAGAGCGAGGAATGAGCTTCATACACCCTTTTAGCGACGAATTCGTAATGGCTGGGCAGGGCACGGTAGGGCTTGAGATGCTTGATGAAGTCGCCGATCTTGATATGATCATAGTGCCTGTCGGCGGAGGCGGGCTTATAAGCGGTATAGCAAGCTGCGTTAAGCAGGTAAATCCAAACATCAAAGTAATCGGAGTAAGTGCCAAGGGCGCTCCTGCGATGTATGAGAGCTTTAAGGCTAAAAAGAGTAAAAATTCAAAAACCGTTCGAACTATCGCGGACGGCATTGCCGTAAGAGACGCTAGCGAGGTTACTCTTGCGCATATATTAGAGTGCGTTGATGATATAGTTCAGGTTGATGACGAAGAGATAGCAAATGCGATTTTGTTCCTGCTTGAAAATCAAAAGATCATCGTTGAAGGCGCAGGGGCGGTCGGAGTTGCAAGCGTGCTTCACTCAAAAGTGAAATTTGAAAAAGACGCAAAGATCGGTATAGTCTTAAGTGGCGGAAATATCGATGTGCAGATGTTAAATATCATCATCGAAAAGGGTCTTATAAAATCAGCCAGAAAGATGACGATAAAGGTTACTTTGGTTGATAAACCGGGTGCGCTTATGAGTCTAACTGATTGCTTAAAAACTGCAAATGCAAATATCGTCAAGATTGATTATGATAGATTTTCTACCAGTCTTGATTATGGCGATGCAAGTATCACAATCACGCTTGAAACTAAGGGCAAAGAGCATCAAGAGATGGTGCGAAACACTCTAAATGAGCATGGGTTTGAATTTACTCAGCTGTTTTAGATAAATTTGGTTTATTGTACCCGCACGGATTTTAAAGCGGTCAAATTTAAGCAAGCTTTTATCTAAATACAAAGTATGAGGCGGTAAATTTAACAATCCCTTTACCAAATTTTGATAAAATCGCGCTAAAAGGAGAAAGATATGGTTGATTATGTAATAGTTGCGCTTCTAATTTTGGTTTTGATCGTATTTGGCGTGATATATAAGGTAAATAAGCAGGCTTCAAAAGCGTCAAAAGAGATAAAAAGCGATATAACGAGCGAAATTTCGCAGATAAAATCAATCGGCGAGCTTTCGGTATTTCAAGTTTATAGCAAAGAGATCGTGACAAAGACCGATCATGCGTTTGGAAGCTTTGGCAAGGAGTATCTGCGCTGGCTGGTTAGTGAAAAGAAGCTTTCGATGATATTTGAATTTGAGATAAATTTCATCTACGATCTAACAAGCCCTAAGATGGATATCGTAAATACAGCAAACGGCGAGTATCTTATCGTAATGCCGCCTTGTAAATATAAATTTTCGATTGCCAATATGAAATTTTATGATGAAAAAAACGGCAAATTTATACCGTTTTTGTTGCCTGATTCGCTAAACGGCTTTTTTGGAAGTACGTTTACGGAAGAAGATAAAAATAAGCTCATAACAGAGGCTAGAAACGAGGTTGAGAAGATGTCAGTTAAGCTAATTTCCGAGCTTCAAAACAAAATTCACAAATCGGCTCGCGATACTCTTGAGGCGATTGCAAAAAGCTTTGGCGCAAGGTCGGTTAGGTTTGAATTCCATGATAATGACGAGCCGCTTGACAGACGCTTAAATCTACAAAACGTAGCCTGAATTTAGCCCGTTGGTTTAGTGAAGCGGGCTAAAATTTAAAAATTTAAGGAGAGTTTTAACTCTCCTTTTTTATTTTACTCTCCCAAATATTTTTTAAGATCGGCTTTAGCGTCGCCGCTTATTAATCCAAGATTGTAATTTTGCACTAAGAAATTTAAAATTTCCTCGTTCATAAACTCAGGCAGACTTGGTCCCACGTGAATATTTTTAACTCCAAGATATAAAAGTGCAAAGAGTATGATGATAGCTTTTTGCTCCATCCACATAAGCACGATAGAAATAGGCAGATCGTTTACCGCTATGCCTGTAGCTTCGCTAAGAGCTAGAGCGATTTTGACCGCACCGTTGCTGTCGTTGCACTGTCCAAGATCAAGATAGCGAGGAATTTGCGTGCCTTCGATGAAGCCAAAATCAATGTCGTTAAATCTAAATTTGCCGCAGCTTGAAGTAAGTATCACGCAGTCTTTTGGCAAGCTTACGGCAAGTTCTCTGTAGTATTCGCGGTCTTTTCCCGGTGCGTCACAACCTGCTATAACGAAAAATCGGCGAATTTTGCCCTCTGTTACAGCCTTTAAAATTTCACCCGCCATAGGTAAAATCGCCTTGTAATGATGACCCGTGCTTATAATCTCATCGCTATCAAATCCGCTTATATCAGGAAGGCTTAGCGCTTTTTCGATCACAGGAGTAAAATCATTGCCGTTAATATGCGTTACGCCGTCAGTGCCTGCGATATCATATCCAAAGAGCCTATCTGCATATGTGCAGGATGAGCGAAGCGGAACTATGCAGTTGGTACTCATTATGATAGCGCCTTGCCAAGCATTAAATAGCTTAGTCTGATCAAACCAAGCCTTGCCGATATTGCCTTTAAGGTGCGGATATTTGCGTAGCTCAGGATATCCGTGTGCAGGAAGCATCTCTGAGTGAGTGTAGATATTTACGCCTTTGTCTTTGGTCTGCTCAAGTAGCTCTTTAAGCATATGAAGGTTGTGTCCGCTAACTAAGATCGCCTTGCCCTCGGCTCTGTTTTGAGTGACTTTAACGGGACTTGGCACGCCGTAAGTGCTAGTGTGCGCATCTGAAAGCAGATCCATTACCTCAACTCCTGCTTTGCCGACTTTTAAAATTTGCTCGATATGCTCCTCAAAATTAAAATTCATATTTGTAAGCGTGAAATAAAGCGTCTGTGCGATAACGTCATCTACGTTTTTTGTGTTTGCGCCAAGCTCGTTTGCATGGTGACGATACGCACTCATGCCTTTAAGCCCAAATATCATCATATCTTGAAGTCTAGCCTTTGTGCTATCCTTGCCACAGGTTCCTTTATCTTGCCCTTTTGAGCCACACCCGTTTGGAGCACTCATCTCGCACTGGTAACAAAACATCTTTTGATCTATCGAACTCATCTTGTATCCTTTCTTTGTTGAAATTTGCTAAAATTGTATTGAATTATCAAAATTTAAGTGTTGATACGTATCAACGCCGAGTGGTTTTGAGAATAAACAATGGCTCAAATTTCGATCAAAACGTTTGCAAGCAATGTCTGGACGGATAACAGTGTCTTTTTAGATGTTATTATCCATAGCTTATTTTTGATTATTTGGTGTCAAAAGAAATTTTATAAAAGGTATAAAATGGCAATTGTAAAAGCCTTGCTGATAGGTGAAGTTAAAACTTACGGAGATGTAAACTCAAATGATCCGCTTAATAAAATTTGGCAGAGCGCGATATTTAAAACAGCGACCGAGGGTGAAATTTATGCAGATAAATTTGGTTTTAAAGGTGATGATGTGGCCGATAAGGTGCATCACGGAGGAGAGCAAAAGGCTATATTTGCAAATTCTTACGAGAATTATCCTGCGTGGAGTGAGTTTTTAGGTTTTGCAAATTTGCCATTTGGTGCAATGGGAGAAAATTTAACCATATCAGGACTCCATGAAAATGACGTTTTTATCGGTGATGTGCATAAGATAGGCTCGCTTGTGCTTGAAGTAAGCCAGCCTAGAAAGCCTTGCTTTAAGCTATCAAAACGCTGGATGAATGCAGGCGTAGCAAAAGAAATTTTTAGAAGCGGGCTTAGCGGCTGGTATTATAGAGTGCTTGAAGCCGGTTCTTGCAAAGTGGGCGATAGTGTGGATATAGTTTTTAGAGATAGTAGTTCCATGAGCGTGGCTGATGTAAACCGAGTATTTTATGCGCCCAAAGAAAATGCTCGTTTGGTCGATAAATTTATGAATTTAAAGGCTTTAAGCGCAGGTTGGCAAGATGATATGAAAAGACGCATCGAAGGTGTTTACGATACATCTTATATGGATAAAATTTAGTAGTTTAAGTTTATCACGTTTGGCTTGCGAATACTATTGGGCTGAAAATTTAGACAATTATCTCTTTGTCTGGCTTTTAAATAGATAATTTTACTTTAACTTTAGCTATTTTAGCGGTTTATATCTTGACAAAAAACAAAAAAATGAATATAATCACGTTTTCTTATTTGGTATTGGGGTATCGCCAAGCGGTAAGGCATCAGGTTTTGGTCCTGACATTCAGAGGTTCGAATCCTCTTACCCCATCCAATTCAACCTTATATTGACGCAGAATAGAGCAGTGGTAGCTCGTCGGGCTCATAACCCGAAGGTCGGGGGTTCAAATCCCTCTTCTGCAACCAAACTCCTATATTTTTAAATCAAAAAATCTATTTTATCTTTTAATTTGAATTAGCTTATACTGCAAGAATAAAGTATTGTATATAAAAATTAAATCTTACAAAACGCTTTTCAAAAATAGATATTATAAATTAAAATAAAATAATAGATAAACAATTAAAAATTTATTTTTAATAAATTTTTACAACCTCTATAGTATAATCCCAAAATTCTATTTTTAAGTTTAAATAAAGCTAATCACAAAAGGGAGGGAGATTGTTTTATGTTTAGTAGGGTTTCAAATAAAATCGCGACAATTATATTTGTTTTGCTTACCGCATCTTTTCTTACGTTTGCATTTTTGAGCTATAGGCAAACCACGCTGGCTATGATAGGACTATCTGAAAAGTCAAAAGAGGCGATTACTCTTTCAGGAGGGCTTTTTATAGAGGAATATGTAAGCTCAAGAGTGGAGGCGGTAGAGAATTTTATCTATTATTTGCAAAAAAATCCCGAATTTTTCTCGGACAAAGAGGCTTTGAAGGCAAATTTTGGAGATCTTATAGCCATTGCTAAGCTTGATGCTCTTTTTATAGGGTTTGAGGATGACGGTTCGCTTATAAATGCTTTTTTTGAAAAGGGATCAAGGGAGCCAAAATACGAAATTTTAAGCTTTGAAAAAGATGGATATGACTCAAGAAGTCGTGATTGGTATAAGGTTGCTAAGGCCGATAAGATATTTGCAACGGAACCTTATTTGGATCCCGGAAGTAACAAAATAGTCTCTAGCTTTGTAAAACAAATTCTCATAAATGGCAAGGTTATGGGCGTAGTCGGAGCTGATGTGGATCTTTCTATACTTGGAGATACCTTAGTAAAGATGAAAGATAGCAATACGGGTGTTTTAAGCCTAGTTGATTTGGATAGTTCAAAGATAGTGTATAACACAAATAAAAACTTAATCATGTCTAATTCTGAACCGGCAAAAAGGGCGGTTGAAATTTTAGAAGGCGGGTTTAAAAAATACGGAGAAAAGGCGTTTGAATTTGAATACGAAGGAGTAAGAAAAGTAGGTGCTTGCAAAAGATACGATCTTGCTAATTGGCTTGTGTGTTCTTCAAACGAATTTAGCGATTATGATGAGACTTTAAATGCGGTTTTGAAAAATCAAACAATTCTTTCTGTGCTGTTTATCACAGTGATTGTTGGAATTTTGGTTTTTGCGATATCTAAATTCCTCAAACCCCTCAACCTAATCTCAACAGGACTAATATCCTTCTTTAAATTCCTAAACCATGAGATAAAAGAGCCTGCTAAATTAGACGTAAAAACCAAAGACGAATTCGGTCAAATGGCATCTTTAATAAATGACAACATAAGCAAGATAGAATCAGCCAAACTCTCTGAAAACGA